>CAZUZJ010000005.1:0-26447 GCA_964624225.1 uncultured Desulfobulbia bacterium
ACCAGCTCGCCACCATCGACCAGCTTTTTGCCGCCACCCTGAGCAGCGAGGCCAACCACCTCGGCGGCTACATCGATTTCATGGCATCCGATCCGGAGCTTATCCGCCTCTTTCGCTCCAAAAAGCGGGGGGAGCTCGCCACCACAGCCGAGTCGATCATGAACAGCATCAAAGGCCGGCACCAGGTCACCCACTTTTATTTCCACAACCTCGATCGAACCTGTTTTCTGCGGGTGCACAAACCGGACAGTTACGGTGACACCATAGAGCGTTTCACCCTGCGGCAGGCGGTGGAAACCGGCAAACCATCATGGGGACTGGAGCTGGGGCCTTTCGGGACCCTGACCCTGCGTATTGTCCACCCATGGCGGGTGGACAATACGCTCATCGGTTATATCGAGCTGGGCCGGGAAGTGGAATATATCATCCCGGTCATGAAAGAAATTCTCGGTTATGATTTTTTCCTGCTGGTCAACACCCGTCATCTCAATCGCCAGATGTATGAGGAAGGGGAGACAATCTCCGGCCGCCGGTCCCAGTGGGAGGAAATCCCCCGTCACGTTATCATCGGCCGGACCATGGACAGTCTGCCCCCGCGCATCATCGACTACATCCGCCTGCCCCATGAAGAAAAAGAAGATCTGATCTTCAAAATCAGCCATAACGGCAAAAAATACCGGGGCGGCTTCAGCCCCTTGAAAGAGGTTTCCGGCCGGGAAATCGGCGAAATCATCGCCATCCGCGACTACACCAATCAAGTGGCCCAGCAACAGATTTTCGCCATCCTCATCTTCATCTGCATGGGGGTGCTCGGTTTTCTCTTTTCCCTCTTTTATGTCTACATCGGTAAAATGGAAAAAGGACTGGTCAGGATGCATACCTCTCTGACTGAAGAGATTGCGAACCGGGCTGGTATGGAAATGGAACTGCAACGCCACAAAACCTATCTGGAGGAGAGCGTGGCCCAGCGGACCGCGGAACTCACCGAAACCAATCGCCGTCTCCAGATCGAGATTGCCGAACGCCGCTTTGCCGAGGAAAGTCTGCAGGATGCCCATGACAAGCTGGAGGAACGGGTAAAGGAACGCACCGAGGCACTGGAGAAGACCTACGACCAGCTGCTCCATGCTGAAAAACTCTCGGCCATCGGCAAGCTCTCCGCCTCCATCGCCCACGAGTTCAACAATCCGATCTACGGCATTCGCAACGTGCTGGAGGGGATCAGAAAACGACAGGCCCTCGATGAGAAGAATATGGCCATGGTCGAGCTGGCCATCAAGGAATGCGACCGCATTGCAAAATTGACCAGGGACCTGCAGAGTTTCAACCGTCCGACCAGCGGCATCATGGCCAAGGTCAATATCCATGAAGCCATCGAGGACATGCTGCTGCTGGTGAAAAAGGAATTCAAACAGAAGAAAATCACGGTGGAAAGGCAGTTTGCCCCGGACCTCCCGACGATCCGCGGGGTGCAGGATCAGATCAAGCAGGTCATTCTCAACATTTTGAACAATGCCGGTGGCGCAATCCCTGAGGAAGGGGGGACCATCACCATCACCACCGAAAACCGGGGCAGTGAAATTGCTGTCAACTTCCGCGACACAGGCATCGGCATCAAGCCAGAGGACATGGACAAAATCTTCGAGCCCTTTTTCACCACCAAACCCACGGTCAAGGGGACCGGACTGGGATTGTCGGTCAGCTACGGCATCATCAAACGGCATGGCGGCAGGTTCGAGGTGACGAGTCAGCCGGGCAAGGGCTCAATCTTCACCATTCTCCTGCCGATCAAACCGGTCTGATTGCGGCCACTCTTTGCGCGCCGGCCGCCTGGGCAACAGTTCCTTGCGCCAAAAGACTGCGGAGCGACAGACCCTGACGGTCCAGGCGCAAGAAAGGAGGCATGGGCATGATCGGAGCCATTGCCGGGGATATCATCGGATCGGTATACGAAGCCTGCCCCATCAAGACAAAAGCGTTCCCACTATTTAATCCCCATTGCTGTTTCACCGACGATTCGGTGCTGACCGTCGCGGTAGCCCGGGCCATCATGACGGACGGCGACTATGGCCGGTGGCTGTGGGAACTCGGCCGCCGCCATCCGCACGCCGGGTATGGCGCTTCGTTCAGCCGCTGGCTGTGGTCCGCCGATCGGAAACCATACAACAGCTGGGGCAACGGCGCTGCCATGCGGGTCAGCCCGGTGGGGTGGGCTTTCGACACCATTGCCGACGTCCTGCAGGAGGCGGCCCGCACCGCAGCGGTAACCCACAATCACCCGGAAGGAATCAAAGGGGCCCAGGCAGCCGCCCTTGCCGTGTTTCTGGCCCGGAGTACACACGATAAAAAGCTGATCAAACAGGAAATTGCCGACCGTTTCCGATATGATCTCGACCGGACGGTGGCGGATATACGAGCTGTTTACGGATTCGACATCTCCTGCCAGGGGACAGTCCCGGAGGCGGTGATCTCCTTCCTGGAAGGGAACTCCTATGAGGATACGGTACGCAATGCCATTTCCCTCGGCGGCGATTCCGACACCCTCGCCTGCATTGCCGGCTCCATCGCGGAGGCCTTCCACGGCCCCCCGGCGCCGGAGATCCGCACCATGGTCAGGCGACTGCTGGCCGGGGATCTTCTGGCAATCGTTGCCAGCTTCTGCCGTAAATATGGATGCGGTATCGAGGAAATGGAGCTCGCATCGCCCAGGCGCCGAAAAACAAAAAACCACCACAGAAAGCCAGACCAAGGTGATGCATAGACCTGAACCAGGCAATTTCAGCCCCAGGCCGAATCAGCCACACAGAAATTCCTGACACCATGGTTACGGCACCCGCACGATTTCCTTTACGGGTCTTATTGCATCGTCCACAGACCGATGGGATTGGGTGCCCGGCGGCCGTAGCCCTTTTCCTGGGCAATGATATCAAGCGGCAGGCTGACCAGATCGGCAAGGTCAACGGTCATCTCAGCGAGCACACGCTCTTCGACGACCTTGACACAGGTGTGGCAGGCATCGCAGGTGGCGACCCGGAAACCCTTCTCCCCGTCCGGCACCAGGGTGCCAAGCCTGGAGGCATCTTCATTGCCGCAGTTCGGACAGCCGAGAAAACGGTACGTGCCGGTGGTGCCGCACCAGGAGCAGTGCAGCTGGCGCCTGGGACCTTCGATGACAGAGGAGAGCGCCGGCCGGGCCGAGCAGAGCGGACAGCGTCCGCCTTCCCACTGCCTGCCTTGGCAGGCGCATGCCTCGCGCAGGATCAGAAAAAAAGGCCTGGTCAGCAGAAAAAGAAGAGAGGCGGGGTCAACATCAACCTCGGGCAGAACCAGGGATGGGGTCTCACCCAGCGGGAGTCGCATGAAATCGATCTCACCGGCGCTCAGCGACCGGGCCAGTGGAGCGAGACGGTCATCCGCCAGACCGAAAACAGAAGAGAAGGCCCGAATGACACCGACAACGCTGTCAGGCGGGTATGCCCGAGCATCACCGGTCGTTGCCCCCCTCTGCGGCAGTATTCCCATGACCTTTTCATGAAATTGCTGCCATTTGCCATAGAACTCCAGGGGCTCCTTGAGATGCGGCCGTTGCTCGATAAAGGGCTGGATAGTGCTGGTCATCGTGCTCCTTATGGTATCTTGGGATAGGTGAAGGGAAGCGGCGCGCCGGCCAACCCCTCTTCCATGAAAATCCTGAGCTGCTTTTTTTCCGTAGTCGACAGATGCAGAGGTTTGAGCACCGTGTTCCCTTTCCCGCCACCGGCATCAAAGAAGGCAATCACCTCGTCCAGGGTGGCAAAGACGCCATTGTGCATATAGGGAGCGGTTTGGGCGATCTCACGCAGGGTCGGAGTGCGGAAGGCCTTCCAGTCCTTTTTCTCTTTGGTGATGAGATAGCGACCCGGATCCTCGGCCAGGGTGCGGTACTCCTCAAAATGATACACCTTGGCGACAAAACGGCGGGTTGCGGCGATGCGCGGATCGCTGAGGTGATCAGGATTTTCCGGGACATGCAGGGCATGAAAACGATCATCGCAGAGATTGGCGCCGAAATGACACTCCGCACATTTTCCCTTGCCGACGAACAGCTCATAGCCCTGTTGCGCCTCCGCCGACAGCGCCTGCCGATCGCCAGTCAGGAAACGATCAAGCGGAGCGTCGCGGGAAATAATCGTACGCTCAAAGGCGGCAATCGCCATGGCGATGCGCTCACGGGTGACATCCGGATCACCGAAAACTTCGGTGAAGGAGGCGACGTATTCCGGCACGGCGCGGATCTCCTCCTCCATGAAGTCGAGATTCTGGTTCATCTCAAAGGCCGACATCATCGGGAAAAGGGCCTGATCCTCCAGAGAGGAGGAACGACCGTCATGAAAGAGCAACTTCTGCAGGGCAACATTGTAAAGGGTAGGCGAGTTGCGCCAGTTACGGGTGGTGGGGTAATGAAGAGAGGTCGGGAGTCCGTCGCTGTAGCCCTGCTCCGGATCATGGCAGGTGGAACAGCTCATGGTACCGTCGCCGGAAAGGCGCCGGTCGAAAAAGAGCTTTTTGCCAAGCTCCACCTTTGCCGGCGTCTGGGGATTCTCCTGGTGGACCGGAACGTTCTTAAACGGCTCCAGATGACCGGCGGATAACGGCACCGGCAGACAGGGCAGGACGAACAGCAGACCAGCAAAAAGAAGTTTTCTCATGCCGCTATTTCTCCGTCCGCGCCAGTTCCGCGTCGATGATCTTCTTGAAATAGTCGAAGGGGCGCTCTCCCACCACCTTGAGACCGTTGATAAAAAAGGTCGGCGTGTTGTAGAGATCGAGAGACTCGGCAAGCTTGAGGTCGCGGTCGATCGCCGCGGCATGGGCGCCGCTGTCGATGGCCCGGGTGAATTGCTCCACATCCAGACCAAGCTCGCCGGCATATCTGATCAGACTGGCCCGGTCGAGTGTCGGGGAACGGGCAATGAGGAGATCGTGCATCTCCCAGTATTTGCCCTGATCACGGGCCGCCAGCGTCGCCGCAGCGGCGATGCGGGCAAAATCCCGGTATTTGTAGGGATAGTTCTTGACGACCAGCCGAATCTTGCCGGGATATGCCTCCAGAAGCTGCTTGACGGTCGGACCGGCCGCCACGCAGTGCGGTCACTGGAAATCAATGAACTCGATGATCGTCACCGGCGCATCAGGCGGCCCCAGGGCCGGCGAATCGGCCACGGCAATCTCGACCCTCGTCTCCCCTGCATGGACGACGCCAAACAGCAGAAAAAAGACAACAGCAAACAGCAGTGATTTCATCATAAAAAAACAGAGGGGAGGCGCGCTCCCCTCTCTCCCGGGCTGAATTTTCTCACATCTTGCCGATGGCCTTCATCCACTTCGGATAGCGTTTTCTGGCAAGCTCCACCGGTACCATGCCGCTGATCATGACCTGCAGGGTTCCCGGATTGGCCAGGGTGCCGAGATAGATATGGACCGGAACGGCGACGATAAAGATGCAGAAGGCAATGTTGTGGACCAGGTGGGCGATGAGCATCAGGCCCGCATTATCCTTCATGAGCCAGATAACAAAGCCGGACAGGGCGATGCAAATGCCGGCCGCCAGAATAACCAGATAGTAGAGCTTCTGGCCGGGATTGTGCTTGCCCATGGGCGGCACCTGAACCTTGTGGGAGAGGTAACCACCGGCCACCTTGAACCATTGCCGGTCATCGGCGTCGTAGGTCAGGGCGTCCTTGAGATAATGCCCCATGGAGGCAAGCAGGGAGATGGTGAAGACCACCCCCAGCCAGTTGTGGACTGTTTTCATGGTGTCAAAGCCGCCGAACAGGGCGCCGACACCCTCCAGGTGAAAGAGAAAGCCGTAACCGGAAATGATCAGCAGAATACAGCTGCCGGCCATGATCCAGTGGTTGACGATCTCGCCAACGCTTGATTTGCGTACCATCTCCGCCATGTCACACCTCCGTATCCTTGTGGGGACCGATTGCCAGATAATGGATCAGGGAGGCGGCGACCACGCCACCCAGGCCGACCACGGCAAAGGGTTTGAGGACCGTATGCCAGAAAACGACACTGGCAGGAACCGCTGGATTCTCCTGCATGCCGTAAAGTTTCGGTTCATCCTTGAAGGCGTAGATCGCCCCCAGACCGCCCAAATCGGATTCGCCGTAAATGGTCCCGAAACCCTCGCTCCGAACAGCGGAAATCAGCTCTGCACGGTTGCCGAACCGAAGCGCGCCGGTGGGACAGGTCTTAACGCAGGCCGGCGACATCCCCGCACCGATGCGGTCGAAACAGAGATGGCATTTCGACACCTTGCCTTCGTCATCGTAACGGGGCACGTCAAAGGGGCAGGCATTGACGCAGAGCTTGCAGCCGATGCACTTGTCCCGATCATAGGCCACCGCCCCGTCCTTGGTTCGGAACAGGGCGCCGGGAGCAGGGCAGATCTTCATACAGCCGGCATCCTCGCAGTGCATGCAACGGCGGCTGACAAAAAGCCAGCGCACCGGGTCGGCCTGGGAAGGAACCTCGCTGTAACGGATGATGTTAAAGGCGGAACTCGCCAGATCGGGCGGATTCTGATAGGTGCCGGTGTTTTTGGTGCGGATTCCGGGCAGCTCGTTCCATGATTTACAGGAAACCTGGCAGGCCCGGCAGCCGATGCAGACCTCGGGCGTGACCAGAATTGCCTTGCGATTCTTGTTGTCCACTGTTGCCATGGTGCACCCCCTATGCCTTCCGGACGTTGACCATGAAGGCCTTCGACTCGGGAATCATTGTATTGGCGTCGCCCACATTCGGGGTCAGCAGGTTCGCGCTGTCAAAGCCGCTGCCGTCCTCGGGGAACTGCCAGCCGAAATGCCAGGTCAGGCCGACCTGATGAACGGTGGAGTCCGCTACCTTGAAGGGCTTGAACCGTTCGGAGATCATCGCCACTGCTTCCACCTCGCCGCGACCGGAGACGACAACAACCTTCTCGCCGTTTTTGATCCCCAGTTCTTTCCCCAGCTCCACGCTCATCTCAACGAAGTTCTGCGGTTGCATTTCGAGCAGCCAGGAACAATGACGGGTCATGACCCCGGTCTGCCAGTGCTCGGAGGCCCGATAGGTGGTGGCGACAAAGGGATAACGCATGTCACAGGAGAAAAAGGCATCCGATTCGCCGCCGAATATCTTGATAGTCGGGTTGATCCGCTGACCGGACATGGAGTTTGCCTCCAAGGGGCATTCCAGGGCCTCGTAATGCTCCGGAAACGGGCCCTCATTGAGGCCGGGACCGAAAATCGAGCCAACCCCGTCCGGTTTCATGATAAAGGGCAGCTTGCCGTCGGTGCCCATGGGCGGCGCCGGCCCATCCGGGATATCACCCACCCATTTTTTCGCGGCCGGATCCCATTTGATGAGTGACCGTTTCGCATCCCAAGGGTTTCCCTGCAGATCCACCGAGGCCCGGTTGTAGATGATCCGCCGGTTTACCGGCCAGCACCAGGACCAGCCCGAATAGAGGCCAAGCCCGGTGGGATCGTCCTTGCCGCGCCGCGCCATCATGTTGACTTCCTTCCCTTCCTTCAGGATATAGGAGTTGCAGTAGAGCCAGTTACCGCTCGAGGTGGCGCCGTCGGCCTGCAACGTGGGGAAACTCGTCACCAGATCCCCTTTCTTGCCGATGAGTTTCGGAGGGTCCACCTTGGTGTCGTAGACATCCTCAAGGAAGTAGCCGTTAATTTCCTTGGCCACCTTGTGGGAGTCAATGTGGCTGACCTTGCCGGCGGCATCCTTCTCTCCATACTCCCAGCTCAGATTGACGACGGGATCAGGATAGGCGCCGCCTTCCTTCCGGTACAGCTCTCTTACCCTGAAGTAGAGTTCGTTGATGATCTCACCGTCCGGCAACGACTGGCCGAGGGGCTCAACGGCCTTGTAGCGCCACTGTGCCCAACGGCCGGAATTGGAAATGCTGCCCTCCTTCTCTACCGATGAGCAGCACGGCAGCAGGAAGACCTCGGTCCCGATCTCTTGCGGGTTCATGCCGGGACCGCGCCAGAAGGAGCCGGTCTCGTTGTCATAGAGGTTGACGTTGACCATCCATTTCAGCTTGGCGAGCGCCGCCCTCGTCTTATTGGAGTTCGCGCCCGAACAGGCCGGGTTCTGGCCCCAGGCAAAAAACCCCTCAAACTGTCCCTGCAGCATTTTGTCAAACAGATTCAACCAAGAACAGTTCTGACCGACATCGAGTTTTGGCAGCCAGGCATAGCCAAAATCATTGTCCCGGGTGGCGGCATCACCGTAGATGGCCTTAAGGTAGCTGACGATGTACTTGTTGCGGTTGGACCACCAGTTGACGCTGCGGGGTTCCTTGGTGGTCGGCGTGTTTTTCTCGATATAGGTCGCCAGATCGGTGAGCGCCGCGTTCGGTACGGGGTTGTAGCCGGGCAGGATATGAAAGAGGATGCCGTGGTCGGTGGAGCCCTGGACGTTGGACTCGCCCCGCATGGCGTTGACACCGCCGCCGGCCATGCCCATGTTGCCGAGCAGCAGCTGGATAATGGCCATGGTCCGGATATTCTGGGTGCCGACCGTATGCTGGGTCCAGCCCATGGCGTAACACTCGGTGCCGACCCGGTCCGGCTTGCCGGTGGAGCCATAGAGCTCGTAGACCGCCAGCAGCTTGTCTTTCGGCGTGCCGGTAATGCTGACCACCTTGTCCACGGTATAGCGGGCAAAGTGTTTTTTCAGAAGCTGGAACACGCAATGAGGGTCTTCCAGGGTCGGATCCTTCAGCGGAAGGCCGTTTTCATCCTTCTGGAACGACCAGGTCGCCTTGTCATACTTTCTCTTCTCCGGATCATAGCCGGAGAAGAGGCCGTCGAGATCCGCCGGGCCCTTATAATCCGGATTGACCAGAAAGGCGGCATTGGTGTAGTTGACGATGTATTCCTTGAAGTAGAGGTTGTTCTCCAGAATATAGTTGACCATACCGCCGAGAAAGGCGATGTCGGTGCCCGAGCGCAGCGGGGCATAGAGATCGGCTTTCGCCGAGGTCTGGGTAAAGCGGGGATCAACGCTGATGAGTTTTGCTCCCCTTTCCCGGGCGCGCATGATCCACTTCATGGAGACAGGATGATTCGAGGCAGGATTGGATCCCATGGCCAGAATGACATCGGCGTTTTTGAGATCGATCCAGTGATTGGTCATTGCACCGCGTCCGAACGACTCTGCCAGAGCCGCTACCGTTGCGGAGTGTCAGATCCGGGCCTGGTGTTCTATGTACACCAGGCCCCACGAACGCATCAGCTTCTGAATCAGGTAACATTCCTCGTTGTCCATGGCGGCGCTGCCGATATGGGCGATGGCGTCGGTGCGGTTGACAACGAACTCCTTTTCAACTTCGATCTCGGTGCCATCGGCCTGTTTCTCCTTGACCCTGGCCTTGGAAACGGTCTTGAAACTCTTGTCCCGGGCCTCCTTGACAAGCCGGGCGATTCTGTCGAGGGCCCAGTCCCACTCCACCTCCTTCCAGCCCGTGCCGCCGGGTTCACGATAGAGAGGCTTGGTGAGCCGGGTATCGTTGTTGGCCATCTGCACGAGGGACGACCCCTTGGCACAGAGGGTTCCTTCACTGATCGGATGATCCGGATCGCCTTCAGTCTGGATGACCTTGCCGTTCTCCGTGTAGACGAGAATGCCGCATCCCACGGAGCAGTAAGGACAGATTGTCGTGGTCTGCCTGGCGTTCTTGATCCGCAGCTCCCGGGCATACGCCCTGGCAGGATCAAGGTTCACGCCAAGGGAACCGAGCACGACACCGGTGCCGGACAGCTTGAGAAAATCCCGTCTTGAGACCTCCATTGAACCCTCCTTCTTGCTGATTAAGAATGACGTTTTTCTGGTGGTTTATATGTCAAAAAAGACATAATAAGAACCGTCTTTGCTATGTAAAAATACCTATATCATGATATATGCAAAGAGTTCAAGGGATTTGTCAAGAATTTTCGCACCCGGCAAGGGCGAACATTTTTTCACATACGGCGGCACCGAGGAGAAAGAGGGCTTTGCCTGGCACGGGTATAAAAATCAATGCCGCACATACCGCCAGCTGTCGCATGAGTATCGGAAGAGATGACAACCATCATCAAAAACATCATCACCAGCCAACATTATACACGTAATCGACAGGCTATATCAAATAAAAATCGACAAATCAAGGAGATGAAAGAAAAGAAGGGAAAGCAGTGGCGACAATCGACCGCTGGGGCACAGAAAACCCCTGTGCATGCGAGAGGAAACAACAAAGAGAAGAAAGGGGACGGCGTTCAGTAGCCATGCCGAAGCATATCAGGCAGAGCGACACCATTCAGCCAGTTGGCGGACACCTCATCCGAAAGCCGCGATATGCCGGATTAGTTGATCGGCATATCGCGGAGACCGGCCGGGAGCTATTTTTTCTGAACAACGTTTGCAGCAGAAGGACCCTTAGGGCCATCAACCACATCAAAACTCACCCGCGCCCCTTCCTGCAGGGATTTAAAACCCTCTGCCTTGATGGCGGAATGATGAACAAAAACATCCTTGCCGCCATCCTGAGCAATAAAACCAAACCCTTTTGCATCGTTAAACCACTTCACCGTACCCTCAGCCATCTCAACCACTCCTTCATGTTCTGTTCCTGAGCGGAACCACGTGTGTAAGAAAGCCGGGAGATGGACGATAATCGCCTGCCCCCCCCCGACCGAAAAACCTGTCAACGCACCGATTATTTATTCATACCGAACACGGATGTCAAGGAGGACCTTCTGCCCCGACTCCTGCCGCCCCCACCTGTGGGAGGAAGGTTCTTTTTCCGTGCCGGCATCTCCGGCGAAAAGCGCGCCTTTTTTTCCTCCCGCGCATCATCGGCCGGCGGGCAGACCAAGACCGGCGTTTCCCCACGGTCCATTTTTTTACCGAGGGCGCGTTCGATAAGCGATATCATTCGAGTATCCTCACTGGTGGCAAAGGTGAGCGCCGTGCCAGTCCGCGATGCCCTGCCGGTGCGGCCGGTCCGATGCGTGTAGGTCTCGGCCGTGGACGGCATATCGAAATTGATGACATGGGAAATACCGGCGACATCGATGCCCCGGGCCGCAATGTCGGTTGCCACCAGAATCGAGTACCTGCCGCTCTTAAAACCGTCCAGGGCCATCTGCCGCTTCTGCTGCGACATGTTGCCCTGCAGGGCAACAGACCGACAGCCCGCCTTTTCCAGCTGGAGGGCCAGCGTCTTGGCCTTATGCTTTGTCCTGGTGAAAACAATGGCGGAATCGGGATTTTTTTCCTGGAGAATTTTCTTCAGCAAAGTGATCTTGGCATTCTGCTCCACTGCATAGAGTAAATGAGTGATGGTTGCTGCAGGCCGACTGGGATTGATCTGCACGGCCACCGGCTTCGTCAGAATCTCTTCGGCCAGGTGGCGGATTTCGGCGGGCATGGTGGCCGAAAAAACCAGTGATTGCCGTTTCCGGGGAACCAGTTTCATGATGCGGCGGATATCCGGCAAAAAACCTTTGTCAAACATATGATCCGCCTCGTCAAGAACAAGGATCTCGATCATCCGCAGATCAACTGCCCCATCGTTGACGAGATCGAGCAGGCGGCCGGGACAGGCGACAATGATGTCAACTCCTGCACGCGTCTTGCGGGCCTGGCCGCTTTTACTGACCCCGCCGTAAATCGGGATACTCTCCAGCCCGGTTTCACCGGCCATCTTGCCGATATACTGATGAATCTGCTCAACAAGCTCTCGGGTAGGGGCCACAATCAGCGCCCGGGTCCGCTTCCGGCCGGTGTTGTTGCCCATCAGGCGAGCCAGCATGGGCAGGACGAATGCCGCTGTTTTGCCGGTGCCGGTCTGTGCCAGCCCCAGTAGATCCTGACCGGCGAGAACAGGCCCGATGGCCTGCTCCTGAATGGGGGTGGGAACGGTGTAACCGCAGCTGTCGACCGCGGCCTGAATTGTCGGATGAAACTGAAATTTTGTAAAACTCATACAACTCCTTGATGATGGGAATAAATAGCGCAACGATCGACACGACCGCCGGAAGCTGCGCCTGACATGGTGCCCTGCACGGAAGTGCGGACCATGGACGGAAATTCTGGTTGGGTTACAGCGCTTGCGGCGACAACACCGGCCTCCATCGCCATAGAGGACAAACGAATCCAGCGGAAGTCGCCCGGAGAACGGAGAGGATCAGCCGGCAACGCGGCACCGTCGGTTGTGATTCATTGGATAAAGGTAAACGTCAGCTCGGGGAAAAAAAACCAGGCGGATGCACCGGCAACAGCGTGGCGGGAAATAAAACATGAGGAATTTGCCTGTGAAAAAAAATACCATGCGCTCTTTTCATACAGGCAATCGGCGATCTTTGCAAGAAAATAACACCAAAAGAAAACAAGAAGGTAAACGGATAAATGACAATCCGGCTTCGATCATGAAAATCATGCTGGCATTTCCGCACATTTCATACTATAAGCTCCCCCTTGCAAATCGGGCCGCCAGCCAGCCGAGGCTGACAGAAGAGCCCCGTCAAAAAGCGATCCAGCCAGGAGGACCCCGTGACCACACAAAAAAAACCTTCCGCCGGCGACGATATCGATTCCCGTTGCCTCAAATGCAAGGCGCTGACCAACCACACCATCATCGCCATGGTTGGCGACGAGGTGGCGAAGGTGCAATGCAACACCTGCGGCGGTCGCCACAACTACCGCCCGGCCCTTGCCGAAAAAAAGACGGTTGCCATCCGCCGATCGGCGGGCAGGACCAGCGCCTCTCCGGCCCGCAAACCCTCTCCCCGGCACACCGCGGAACCAGTGGCACCAACCTTTGTCGAACAGCTTGCCGACCGCGATTTTTCCACTGCCAAACCCTATTCCATGAGCGGCAACTTTGCCATGGATGACCTGATCGACCACCCGACCTTCGGTTTCGGCGTGGTGATAAAAAAAATCGGACCGAACAAAATCGAGGTTCTTTTCCGGGAACAAACCAGGATTCTGATCTGCGAAAAAAAATGATATTACCAGTCTGTTGAAAAAACAGTCTCCCCAGGTCTTTTCACCGGCCGACACTTCCCCGTGCCGGCACAAGCCCATTTTTCAACAGGCAGTTACAGTACGATGAGAGGGACGTAGCGTTCCTCGGCAGAGAGCCCACCATGTACGCCGACCTGGGATGATGGCTTTTCCGTAAGCAGCCGGTCGCGGATGACATAATCATCCTTCATCAACAGCACGTAATCGCCGACTCGCTCCGCCAGGCGAGGCGACGCCGAGCCACGACCGAAAAAACCCTGGCTGACAAGATCCGCGCTTCTCCGCAGGTCGCAGGCAAAGCCGAGTCGGTCTTCGACATAGCGTTCGAACAGTTCAACCCGGTCGGCGCGGACATAACAATACGCGCAACGCGGCTCGCCGCACAACGGCAGGGTGAGAGTCGCGGCCAGCTCCGGATGATCCTCCAGATGAATGGTATGGTGTTCACAGGTGTCGATCAACCCGTGATCCGCGGTGACCATAACGGAGACACCAGACTTTGCCAGGGATCCCAGGGTTTCCGCGCAGGCCCGGTCGAGCAGCAGGAAATGATTGGCCACCTCCTCGCTTGTCACCCCATGGGTATGGGCCAGATGATCAAACTCCGGCCAGTAGGCGACAACCAGCGCGGGGCAGCCCGGCACGGCCAGACGGCGGATGGCGGCAAACATGGCGGCAGCGGAGTCATAGCCGTGCCGTCCGGCCCGGCCGCACAGGGTCCGGCTGTAAACGGAATCAACGAGCTGGTTCGGCAGGATGACATGACAGGCCACCTCCAAACTGTCAAGCAGGGAGGGGTGATCAACGAGCCGGGCCGGGGAAACCCCTTCCCCGGAAAAACAGGTTCCGCCGTAACGCGGACGGAACGGCAACACGGTACTCACCGCGCCAAGCTCCCTGAAATAGGTATGCCAGCCGGTTATCGCATGCTGCTGGGGGCCGACGCCGGTAAAAAAGCTGGTGACCGCGGTGGCAGTGGTGGTGGGGAAAACCGAACTGAGTCGCCCCTGCCGGTGCCGACAGAGAAAGCTGTCCGGAAAATTCTGCAAAAACAGATCACCCACCCCATCAATAATGAGCAGGACAAGGGGACGGTCGGTGATGAGGCCCATGCCGCCAGTTCCGCTGCCGAGAGGCGGGTAGTCAGCACCCTTCCCCCCCAGAGCTCCGGCAATGGTGGTGACAAGGTTGACGATGCTGGCGCTGTAGTCCGGCGCCATCATAACAACAATATTCCTTCACGCATCGAGAACAATACCATACCGGTCATTCTGGAGGCGCCTGTTTTTTTTGTCAACAACAAAGTCCGACGCCGCCATCGGCGGCCATTCCTGCTCAACTTTTCCTCTCATCCGCCGTAAAACCCTCCAGCGACTGACCTTTCCGGACAATATCCTCCAGTTCCGCCACCTTTTCGCCGCATGTCGCGACAACCTCCGCAACCATCGCAACAACGGGATCGTCCCCGCCGACCAGCATTTCCGCCTTCTGCCGCACCTTTTTGCCCTGTTCGTAATAGACTTTCAGATCGCGCAACAGCTCGGTGCGCTTTCTGTGTTTTTCCTGTTCCGCGGTCATGACCGGCAGCAAACGGCGGATCGAAATCTCCACCAGCACGTCGCGGGGGATATTCTGCCGGCTGGCAACCTGCTCTAACACCTCCAGGGAACGCCGACTCAGCACAAAGGTCTTTTGCCGCCGCTCAGGCGACGCCGGGGCGTAACCATGGGCCCGCTCCGCCACCTTGTCAAGAACGCCGACATCCTCGATGAGCTGATCAAACAACGATTTCTGCTTCAGGTTGAGCTGAGCGGCAACAATCCCCAGCAGCTCGATCACATGGGGAGGCAACCGGAACGTAGTCCGGACCGACTGCTTTCCCCGCAATCCTTCAGCAGAGATGTTGAGGTCGGCTTGTTCGGGTGCATGTATTGTCGCATCACGGTTCCGCATAATCGATCTCCTGGTGCCATAACAGTAACATCGCCACATTACCAAGTCAACAAATATAAAAAAAGTAATAAATGAAAAAAATGACAAAAAAACAAAAACACCAACATTGACATCTCCATCTGCGTAATTATGTTTTCAGCAAAGGAAAAGGATGCCCAACAAACTTCATTACACGAAAAGGAGGTAGAGTATGTGGAGCAGATGGTATGATATTGACCGCATGTTCAATGCAATGAACCTGCTGCAAACCCGGATGAACAGAATCTTTCCGGAGCTGGACAGGTTCAGGACGAGTCCGGCGGGCTGGGGCGCCACCGAAAGCGACCCCAGGACCAATCTCTATGACAGCGGTGATCATTTCCTCATCAAGATGGAGGTGCCGGGCATTGCCAGGGAGGATCTCGGCATCCGCACCCAGGGCAACTATCTTGAAATCAGCGGATCCCGCAAGTCCGATGCCCCGGAAGGATACACCGCCCATCGGGTGGAACGGGGAACCGCGTCGTTCACCCGCAGCTTTACGCTGCCCTCGGATGTCAATCCGGACAAGGCCGAGGCCTCGCTGCAGAACGGCGTGCTGACCCTGGCCCTGCCCAAGGCCGAGGCAGCGAAACCGAAACAGATCGCCATTAACTGAGAGTCGTGACGACGTGAAGAGACAAGGAGATACGCCATGAGTGACGGAAAAGAGATTACAAAACGTGAGGAAACCATGCTGGAGAGAAGCCGCGAGATTCCGGTGATCGCCCCACTGGTCGACATCTATGAAAATGAGGACGAAATTCTCCTGCACGCCGATATGCCCGGTGTAGACAAAAAGAACATCACCATCAATATCGACAACGGCAAGCTGGTGCTGTCCGGGGTCCGACAAATGGAGGCAAGCGGCGCTGCGAGCTGGGCCGAATTCGGTGATGTGGAATACCAGCGGACTTTCTCGGTGCCGCAGGCAATTGACGTGAACAAGGTCAATGCCGAGCTCAAGGACGGCGTGCTGCGTCTCCATCTGCCTAAATCCGAGGCAGCGAAACCGCGCCGGATTGAGATCAAGGCCGCATAACTGGCCAAGCAAGAATAATTCTCCCGGGGACGACCTTCCCGACAACAGCCAACATAAGAAAAAAACACACACGGGAAATCGTCTTCAGGACGGTTTCCCGTTTTTTTTTGTTCATGAGAAGGAGGTAGCTATGGACTTCAAAAAGCTTGCACCATGGAACTGGTTCAAAACGGAAGAGGAAGAAAGTGAAGGCATCATTCCGATCCGACGCGGCGCGTCGCAGCTCAGTCGACCGAATCAGCAATCTGCAGGCCATCCGTTGAAAGAACTGCACCAAGAGATGAACAGATTGTTTGACGACATGCTGCACGGTTTCGCTCCGTTTTTCCCAACTCCCCTTACCGCCGCGACCCTGATAAAACCGCAGGTCGATATCCGCGCCACGGAAAAGGAATATACCGTTTCCGCCGAAATTCCGGGGGTGGATGAAAAGGACATCGCCATCGAAGTGAATGAGTCGACTCTGATCATCCGCGGCGAGAAAAGACAGGACAAGGAGGAAAAAGAGACCAACTACTATCGAATTGAAAGATCCTTCGGTTCCTTCCAGCGTGTCCTGTCGCTGCCGAAGGACGGTGACACGGACGCCATCAGGGCCCACTTCAAAAATGGCGTTCTGACCATCACCATCCCACGAAAGGCCCAGGAAAAAAGTTCGGTCAGACGAATAGAAATACACGACGTCTGATCATGGCCCTGACCGTCGATGCAAAGACAATCCCCTAACCCGCTCCAGCCGGCCGGCTCGGATGCACTGCCCGCCGTTCCGGACGGCCGGCTGATCATCGTCAATTTCCTGGTCAATCAACCTGCCGGAAACGGCTGCCACTGAATCCATTCTGCCTGCGGCAGGGTGTTCCGGCCGGCAAGTCGCCCGGCAGCCGGCTCGCAACCACGAAACAAACCGCTTTCAGTGAAACCCGCGGCCGGGAACGATTCCCTCCCAACGAACTCATCACTTATCTCCCTGTTCCCACAACTGTTTCAAGCACAAAAAAGCCGACACATAGGTATTTATGTCAATATTGACATAAGTCATCCCGGCAGGTATAGGAGAAAAGACGACAGCAACAGCGGTAGCCGCTCCACCAGTAGTCTGGAGCCGCATAAAAGATAATCCGTTTTTTTCTCCCGAAAACAAAATTGACAGGCAATGAGTCAGATTACCTTTTTCATCAATGGCATCGAAGTGACAGTGGAGCGCGGCACCACCATCCTGGCGGCGGCAGCGCACGCCGGTATCTCCATTCCCACCCTCTGCCATGTCGCGGGCAAACGAGAAGGCCACTGCGGGATCTGCGCCGTCGAGTGGGCGGGACGGGACGAACTCCTCCACGCCTGTGAAACAGAGGCGGCGACCGGCATGGTCATCCACACCGACACCACGGCGGTAAAAAATCACCGGGCCGGGCAGCTTGCCCGGATGGCCACCATCCACTTCGGCGACTGCAAGGCCCCCTGCAATTTGACCTGTCCCGGCCAGATCAATGTCCAGGGTTATATCGCCCATGTCGCCAAGGGACAGTACGAGGAGGCACAGCGGCTGATCATGGAGCGCAACCCCTTCCCCTTTTCAGTGGGCCGGGTCTGTCCCCGCTTCTGCGAAACCCGCTGTCGTCGCATCCTGGTGGACGAACCGGTTTCCATCAACCATCTGAAGCGATTTGTCGCCGACTGGTGCATGATTAACAAAACCGATCTCAAAATTCGCCGCCAGCCGGCCACCGGCAAGAGAGTGGCGGTGGTGGGCGGCGGACCGGCCGGGCTCACCGCTGCCTTCTTCCTGGCCAAAAAAGGCCACGCGGTCACCGTTTTCGAGGCCAACGACAAGCTCGGCGGCATGCTGCGTTATGGCCTGCCGGAGTACAAGGTCCCCAAGAAAATTCTTGATTACGAGATCAGCACCATCCTCCGCCTTGGCATCTCGGTGCAGCTCAACCAGCGCTGGGGCCGGGACTTTACCCTGGAGAGTCTGAGGGAACAGGGTTTTGCCGCAATATTGCTCACCATCGGCACCACCGTTGATCAGCCTCTGGAAATCCCAGGCGCGACCTGCAACCGGGTGCTGCCCGCCACCCGCTTTCTCCGGATGGTAAACGAAGAGGGCAACGGTGACTACGGCCGGCGGGCGGCCGTCATCGGCGGCAACAACGTGGCCATGGAGGTGGCCCGTTGTCTGCTGCGCAACAACGTCGAACAGGTCACCATCATCTATCCCCGCGCCCAGCTCGAGATGCCGGCCAACCAGCGCAATATCCGCGAGGCGGAGCGGGAAGGGGTCCAGTTTCACCTGATGGCCTCCCCCATCCAGATCACCCAGAAAGAGGGCGGCCTGGAACTCGAACTGATCCGCATGAAACTGGGTGAGGCCGATGCCAGGGGGATCCGCCTGCCGGTGGCCATCCCCGGCTCCACCACTACGCTACGGGTGGACACCCTGGTCTATGCCGTCGGCCAGTCGGCCTGCGGGGACGAGGGCATTGCCGGTGACCGGGGGGCCGCAGCCCTGGAGCTTGCCCCCAACAACGTCATCAAGGCCAATCCACGCACCTCCCTCACCAATCTTGCCGATGTCTATGCCGCCGGCGACGCCACCAGCGGCCCCCGCTCGGTTATTCAGGCGGTGGTCTCCGCCCGGCGAGCCGCTGACAACATCCATGCCGGCCTGCTTGGCGAAGACAAGGAAGCGGCGGAGAGTCGCTTCAACTTCTCCCGCGGCAAGTCCTTTGACGATGTTGATCTGAGCAATTTCGACGGCGTCAAAACACGGCTGCGGGAGAAGATGCCCTCACGACCTCCGGAACGTTCCGTGCAGGACTTCGACGAGGTGCGCCTCGGCTTTACCGAACAGATGGCGCGCCGAGAAGCGGCCCGCTGCCTCTCCTGCGGCTGCACCGCCTATGACCGCTGCGACTTCAAACAACTCTGCATTGACAATCAGGTTGATCCGAACAAAACCGGCATGCCGGCCATGCCGCTGTACCAGAAGGATCTTTCCCATCCCGTCATTGCCGTTGATCTCAACAAATGCGTCTTCTGCCGACGCTGCGTCAGCTCCTGCCAGTACGAGGCGCTGGAACTTTCCGCCGCCTCCTTTGACGAGGAAGGTCGCCCGCGGGGCATCAGCCTCCGGTTCACCGAGCGCTGCACCCACTGCGGCGCCTGCGTGGACAGCTGCTCCACCGGCGCCCTGAACAAAAAGGACATGTCGGTGCCGGTGACGGGTGAGACGATACGGGAAATCCGCACCACCTGTCCATACTGCGGCGCCGGCTGTCAGTTACTGCTCAAAGTCAAGGGCAACACCATCATGGAGGTGGACGCCGAACCCGATCTGGCCCCCAACTACGGCGCACTCTGCGTCAAGGGCCGTTTCGCCTTCAACTTCGTCCACCATCCCGAGCGGCTCACCCGGCCACTGATCCGTCGGAACGGGCAACTCTTGGAAACATCCTGGGAGGAGGCCCTCCACCATGTGGCCAAGCGCTTCTTCGACATCAAGGCAATGTACGGCCCTGATTCCATTGCCGGCTTCTCCTGCGCCCGGGCCACCAATGAGGAAAATTTCCTCATGCAGAAATTCATGCGAACAGCGATCGGCACCAACAATATCGATCACTGTGCCCGACTTTGACACGCTCCCACCGTGGCCAGTCTGGCCATCACCTTCGGTAGCGGCGCGATGACGAACTCCATCGCCGACGCGATTAACGGCACAACCGATCTCTTTCTCATGATCGGCAGCAATCCCGACACCAGTCACCCGACCATCGGCCTGCGCATCCACCAGGCAGTGGAGCGGGGGGCAAAGCTCATTGTCGTCGATCCCCGTAAAACAAAACTCGCCGAGCGCGCCGACCTCTGGCTGCGGGTCAACCCGGGCACCGATGTCGCTCTGCTCAACGGCCTGATGCACATTATTATCATGGAGGATCGCTGGGATCACGAATTCGTCGAGCAACGCACCGAGGATTTCGATGAGCTGTGCAACCTGGTCAAAGACTATCCTCCGGGCACGGTTGAGAAGATCACCGGCATAAACACGGAGCAACTGGGGCAGGCGGCCCGCATGTACGCCGCGCCGGGCAGACACGCCATCTTTCACGGCATGGGCATCACCCATTATCATACCGGCACCGACCGGGTGAAAGCGATCGCCAATCTCGCCTTGCTCTGCGGCAAGGTCGGCGTCGCAGGCGGCGGCTGCAACCCGTTGCGCGGCCAGAACAACGTCCAGGGCGCCTGTGACATGGGCGCCCTTTTCAATACCCTGCCTGGTTATGGAAATCTCGAGGACATTGCCCGCATCGAGGCCTTCGAGAAACGCTGGAACGTCACCCTGCCGCGACGGCCCGGCAAGCCGGCCACCGAGGTATGGGACAACATCATGAAAGGCAATATCCGCGCCCTTTACGTCTTCGGCGAAGATCCCGCCGTTGCCGACGCCAATATCGGTCATGTCCGGCAGGCCCTGGCCGAGGTCGATTTCCTCGTGGTTCAGGATATCTTTCTCACCGAAACCGCGAAAGTCGCCGACGTGGTGCTGCCGGCCGCCTGTTTTGCCGAAAAAGACGGCACCTTCACCTCCACCGAACGCCGGGTGCAAAGAGTGCGCAAGGCGGTGGAACCGCCGGGCGAGGCGCGGGCCGACTGGGAAATATTGCGCGACCTCTCCGCCAGGATGGGTTACCACATGGATTACCAGAGCGCTGAGGAAATTTTCAACGAGGCCGCTGCCCTGCTTCCCCAGTATCGCGGCATCTCCTACGAGCGCCTGGAACAATGCGGGCTACAGTGGCCGGTGCCGGACGCGGATCACCCCGGCACACCGGTGCTGCATATCGGCAGCTTCACCCGCGGACGAGGTCTCTTTGTCGCCGAAGAGTTCCGCCCGCCGGTGGAGCCGGTTGACGATGATTACCCGATGCTTTTCACCACCGGCCGCCATTACGCGCGCTACAACTTCAGCAGCATGACCGGCAAGACGACCGAGATCGACGACATCGCGCCGGAGGCCCTGGCGGAAATCAACCCGGTCGATGCTGAGCGGCTCGGCGTCAGGGAAGGCGACATGGTGCGACTCACCTCCCGGCGCGGCTCGGTCGACATCAGAGCGACCATCACCGACCGCAGCCAGCCCGGCACCGTCTTCACCACCTACAACTACCACGAGACGCCGGTGAATTTTCTCACCATCGACGCCCTCGACCGCCTGTCCCGCACTCCGGAATACAAGCTCTGCGCCATCAGAGTCGAGGTGCTGGGCAACACCGACCCATCATAACTCGAGCACTGGGTGAGGAAAAAACATGCTAATCAGCGACTGGATGGCCAGACAACTCCTGACGGTTGACGAAAACACCTCTCTGCTGGTGGCGACCCGGCTCATGAAGAACAATGCGATCCGTCGTCTGCCGGTGGTGGCCAACGGCAAGCTGGTGGGGATCATCACCGACCGCGATGTCAAGGATGCCTCGCCCGCCAAAACAACCGGTCTCGATGTCCACGAACTCCACTATCTGCTCTCGGAGATGAAAATAAAGGAGATCATGACCGCCAATCCCATCGTCCTCCAAGGTCACGAATCACTGGAAAAGGCGGCGGTCATCATGCTCCGGTGCCGGATCTCGGGCATCCCGGTGGTGGACGGGCACGGATTTCTCGTCGGCCTGCTCAGCGAAACCGACGTGCTGCGCGCCTTCATTCACAGCACCGGCATCAAGCACGGCGCTGTCCAGTTTGTTCTCGACCTCATCGACGAACCCGGCGCCGTCACCGGGGTGGTGCGACTGCTCCGTGAACACCGCGCGCGGATCATCAGCGTGCTGACCTCATTCGAGGATGCGCCGAGCGGCATGAAACGGGTCGCCATCCGGGTATTGCCGGAACACGGGGCAACCAGCGACACGTTGTCGGCCGCGCTGGACCGGCACTACCGAATCGTCTATCACGGCAAGGATGAATTGCTGGACATCCCCTCCCGTTAACAAAAGGATCACAGCCCCTCCCCTCCGTGCACTGGCGATTTTCCGCCCCGCTTTCCGCTTCCCCATCTTGACTTTTTCGCTTTTTTTTGCGCACCATGGGAACAGGGCCACCAAGGGCAACGGCCCGCCACAACCCATGAACAAGGAGAAAGGCTATGCTCGAAACCGGGATCATCCTCGGCCTGATCAGCGCGGTTGTCTTGCTGGTCATCGTCCTCTACAACAGGCTGATCGTCCTGCGGAACCGCTACAAGAACGCCTTTGCCCAGATCGACGTCCAGCTGCAACGGCGCTATGATCTGATCCCCAATCTGGTGGAAATCGCCAAGGGCTACCTGGCCCATGAACGGGAGACGCTGGAGGCGGTCATCGCCGCGCGCAACGGGGCGGCCTCCGCTGCCCGGCACACAACGGCGGCGCCAACTGATCCGCAGGCGCTGCGTGGTCTGTTTGCCGCCGACAACCTGCTGACCGGCGCCTTGAGCCGTCTTTTTGCCGTGGCCGAAAGTTATCCTGACCTCAAGGCCAATCAGACCATGATGCAGCTGACCGAGGAGCTGGGCTCCACCGAAAACCGCATTGCCTTCGCCCGCCAGGCCTTCAACGATGCGGTCATGCGTTACAACACGACAAGGGAGCAGATCCCGACCAACATCGTCGCCGCCCTCTTCGGCTTTGCCGAGGTACCGCTTTTCGAGGTCGATGAAGCGCGGGTGAAAACGGCGCCGCAGGTCTCCTTTTCCTGATTTCAGCCGGGCCCGGCAACCCTATGCATGATTTTTTTGAACGCCAGGAAGCAGCGCGGCGCGCCACCTTTTTCCTGTTTTTCCTTTTCCTGGCGGCGGTGGTGGCGATTATCGCCATCGTCCACTGGTGCGTCTCCCTCTTTCTGCTCTTCACCCCGCGCTACGCCATGACCGCCAACTCCTTCGGCAGTCTGCTGCGCGACCCGGATATTTTTCGCGTCACCGCCACCGCGGTGCTGCTCCTCATCGTGATCGGCAATGCCTCCAAATTTTTCACCCTGCGCCACGGAGGATGCGACATCGCTCTGCGCCTCGGCGGCCGGCTCGTCGTCCCTGATACCGAAAACCACCGGGAACAACGGCTACTCCATGTGGTGGAGGAAATGGCACTGGCCTCCGGCCTGCCGGTGCCGCTGGTCTATGTGCTGGACCGGGAAAGCGGCATCAACGCCTTTGCCGCTGGCTTTACCCCGGCCGATGCCGTCATCGCCGTCACTGACGGGGCGCTTGATCTCCTCACCCGCGACGAACTCCAGGGGGTGGTGGCCCACGAGTTCAGTCATATCGCCAACGGTGACATGCGGCTCAATCTCCGTCTCATCGGGATCGTCCACGGCATCCTGCTCCTGCACCTGACCGGCGCTGCCATTCTGCGCGGCATGGAAAACTCACTTTTCAAGAAACAGCGGGGCAACGGGGCGCTCTTCCTGGCCGTCGGCTTTCTCCTCTACCTGGTCGGTTTTGTCGGCGGACTTGCGGCCAAAGCCATCAAGGCGGCCGTTGCCCGTCAGCGCGAATATTTAAGCGACGCCTCGGCGGTGCAATTCACCCGCAACCCGTTGGGCCTGGCCGGCGCCCTGAAGAAGATCGGCGGCCTCACCCTGGGTTCTCGCCTGCGCCATCCGCTGGCCGAGGAGGCAAGTCACATGTATTTCGGCAACGGCATGGAGGACGACTTCGCCCTTTTCGCTACCCATCCACCCTTGGCAAAACGCATCGCTCTGCTCGATCCGGCCTTTGACGGGACCTTCCCGAAAATCACCCGCCGCATCACCGAGATTCCCGTGGCGATCGCCCCGGCGGCCAACTCCTCAGCCAGCGCCTTGGCGGCTCCCCCGCCCCAAAGCCTGGCCGTCGGCCCTGCCGCGGCAGCGGCCAGGCCCATCATGGAGCAGCCGGCCACTTCCACTGATAAGGCGATAACGCACTACATGCAGGAAAGGCGTGACATTTTGCGTGCCCTGCCGGCCCCGATTCGTCAGGCCTGCCGCACCTCGATCGGCGCCCGGGCGATGATCATCGCGCTCCTCTTCAGTCCTGACGAGGAGATCCGCAGCGGGCAGTGGCAGGTAATCCGACAGATGCCGGAGCTCGACCTGGTTCGGGAAACGGAACGGCTCTTTCCCCTGCTGCGGGATTTACCCCGGATCGCCCGGCTGCCCCTCATCGATCTCGCCCTGCCGGCCCTGCGTCTGCTCGATGATACAGCGTACCGGCAGCTCAAGGGAATAACCGAGTCACTGATCATGGCGGATCAACGCATCGATCTCTTCGAATACCTGGTGCAGCGCCTGCTGTTGCGCAATCTCGCCCGGAATTTTCCCCTCGCCGCGGTCGGTTCGACTGACCGCAGACAGGGCAAAAACACCGCTTGGGCCTGTTCCGTCCTTTTTTCGATCCTGGCCGCTCAGGGTCATGCCGCCGAAGAAGAGGCCCGTGCTACTGTTGATGAGATGATCAGCCAAATGACCGGTAATGAAAAAAAGGAAATTACTTTTCTCGCCAATGCCCGGCAACTCCCCCTGTCTGACCTTGACCGCGCCCTGACAATTCTGGCGCATACCGGTTTGTCCAGACGACGTCAGATTCTTGACCTCTGCCTGCACTGCATCAGCCGGGATGTCCGGATCACGGCGGTGGAGGCGGAACTGCTCCGCGCCATCGGGGCGGTCCTGGACTGTCCCTTACCCCCTGCCTTCCTTGCCTGCTGATCCCCACGGAGACAACGGTCCCTCATGCAAATATCTTTTCTCTCCCCTCTATGAAAAAAATAATTTTTACGATTTCAGCAATAATGGAAACGCCGATTGACATTTTTTCATCCACTTCTTAAAATATTTGTATCCTAAAGTTATATCCATGTGTTTCCATGAGGGAGGACGGTATGCAGATCTCGAATACGCCAACCAATATCCCATTCAAAACTCCCGGTGAAGTCGATGGCCAGAACCGACTGCAGACGCGCCAGGAACTCCAGCAGAACAGCCAGGCTGCTAATGGCGGCGACACCCTTTCCATCTCCCCGGAGGCGCAGGCCCTGAACTCCAGCCGCAATCAAAATTATGATTCGACCATGACCCCACGCAACCGAACCCAGGTCATGGCCCGGACCAACGCAGCCGACACCTCCGACAACAGCAACGATAACGCGGCCCGATTGCAGGCGACCGAACGGCAGACCGTGCGCATGAATCAGCCGGAGCCGCCGGATACGGCCCAGACCACTGCCGCGTCCGCAGCTCCCGCCGCACCACCGGCGGGCCGGACCACGGCGCCGATGACAGCGGCAACGAACAGCGGCGAAAACATGCCCGCCGAAACCACCCCTCCGGCTGGCACCAGCCCGCGCCTGGAACGATCGACGCAACCCGAACAGCAGGGGAATACTCCCCCCACCATGAACACCATGCGCAGAGCGGCCCAGGAAAACCCGGTTGCCGTTGCCGGCGGCCTGACGCCGGGCTCCACCATCAACCGCATCGCCTGATCTTCCCAATCACCACTCCCGTTTGCAGCAGCCGCTCTCAAGCGGCTGCTTTTTTTCGGCCCATGGGCGCCAGCTGAAAAAACACTCTGGATGACTTACCAGAAGCCTGTCTTGCTCTGCTTCGCTTTTTGCCCATCTTCCTTTGATGCCGACACGAAAAAGAAATGGAACATACACCCACTCCGTAGTACAATGGCCGGGAAATTTCTTCTCCCCGCCTGCCCGGTTCCATTTTACTCCAGAAAGAACAATGAAAAGAAAACTGAGCAACTACATTGCCGGCGCCTTTATTCTCAACGTCTTTGCTATCATTACCGTCGGCGGCATCTGCACCCTGATGGTCAGGGACATGGTGCGCAACATCTCCAGGCTGGAGAACGAAAGCACCAATGTCGCGCGGATCCACCGATTGAACAACCGGATTCAACAGGTCGCCTTCCTGGTCCAGGACGTCCGCGCCGACGTCGACCAAAACGCCAAACAGGACATGAATCGCTCCCTCGACAGGGCGGAAGGCGATCTCCTCGCTTACATGGAGGAGGAAAAACTGCGGCAACATACCTTCCACATCGACGAAGAGCTGCTGCTGCTCGAAAAAATCCGCGACAATATCACCGGTATCCGTCAGATTCTCCCGGAGGTAGTCGCTGCCTCCGACGCCGCCAACCCGCCCAACAATGCCATCCAGCAACTGCAACGCTTTGCCTTCCATGTCCGCAATGTCACCCAGTCGGTCAGTGACGTCCATTTCAAGATCGTCTCCGAACTGGTCCAGGAATCATACAACAAGATGTTTTTCATCCTCGTCGTCTACCTGACCAGCTCATTGATCGGCATTCTCGCCTCCTGCGTCGGCTACGTCGTGCTGAGCCGCC
>CAZUZJ010000006.1:0-25342 GCA_964624225.1 uncultured Desulfobulbia bacterium
GCCGGACCAGGACAATGGCGACTTGGGCAAGCAGCTTTTTCCGGAATTCGATAACAGGGGAAAGAGAATGCTCGGAACGGCTCATCGGGGCGTTCATGGGGCGGCGGCCGCAGGCGAGGCCGCGGTTCGTTTTTCTTCAAGGGCAAAATTGATCCGCCGCGCCCGTTTGTCCACCCCGACAAGGCGAACAGTGACCTCATCGCCGACCTGATAGGTGACGCGGCTGCGGCCGGCGACCAGCATGTGGCGTTTTTCCAGAAACTCATAAGAGTCAGGGGGCAGGTCGGACATTGCCACCCCGCCGCTGATCATGGTCCCGGCCAACTCGACAAAGAGCCCGAAAGAGGTGATGCCGGAGATCACCGCGGCAAAACGCTCGCCGATCTTGTCGGCCATGTAGCTGACCTTCAGCCGGTCGAACATTTCCCGTTCCGCGTCAACCGCCACCCGTTCCCGCCTGGAAAGGAACTCGCCAGCTTCGTGGAGATCGACCAGCGCCCTGGTCTGCTCTTTGTCCGGCCAGAGATGCTGCTGCAAGGCCCGGTGAACCAGCAGGTCGGGATAGCGGCGGATGGGCGAGGTGAAATGGGTATAATCGACGGCCGCCAGACCGAAATGGCCGATGTTGTCCGGGGCGTAACGCGCCTGCTGCATGGTTCGCAGGATAAGATTGCTGACCAGATATTCCCGGCTCGTCCCCCTGGTTTGCTCGATGAGGCGATTGAACCATTGCGAATCATAGCGGTCGCCCTTGAGCTGGTAGCCCATCGAGGCCATGAACTCGGCGAACTCCGCGACCTTGGTCGGCTCGGGAGCCTGGTGGACCCGGTAGAGGGCGGCGACATGGCGGCGGGTGAAGGTAGCCGCCACCGCCTCGTTGGCGGCCAGCATGAACTCCTCGATGATTTTGTGGGCAAGATTGCGCTCCCGCACGGTGATGGCGGCGATCTTGTCACTGCTGACGTCGATCTCGACAAAGGGTTCAGGGATCTCAAAGCCCATGCTGCCCCGGGCGATTCGTTGCTGCTCGAGCCCGCCGGCCAGCTCGGCCATCCATTTAAGCGGGGTTAGCAGCGGTTTGTAAAGGCGGCGCACCGCGACCTCGCGATCCACCACGATGCGCCGGACCAGGGTATAGGTGAGTCGGTAGGCGCTGCGGATGACGCTTTTGACAAAACGGGTCGCCTGTCGCTGGCCGTTGCGGTCGAAGTCAAGGATAGCGGTAAAGGCGTAGCGATCCACCTCCGGGTTGAGGCTGCACAGGTTGTTTGACAGTCGCTCCGGCAGCATCGGCACAACCCCGGTGGGAAAATAGACGCTGGTGCCACGCTCCCAGGCGTCTCGATCGAGTGATGTGCCGGGCCGGACATAATGGCTGACATCGGCAATGGAGACATAGAGGCGATAGCCTTTTTTCGTCTTCAGCACCGCCACGGCGTCGTCGAAATCCCGGGCCGTCTCGCCGTCGATTGTTACATGGAGGATATCGCGCAGATCGATGCGATCCGGGGTGAGGATCACCTGGTCGGGAAAATGGTTTGCCTCGTCCAGGCTGGCCTCCTGAAAGACATGGGGCAGGTCGAATTTGCGGATCACCATCTCCATCTGGACCCGGGTGGAGTCGGGATCACCAAGCACCTCGATGACGGTACCGGCGGCCGGCGAACCATCGGTTCCGAAATCGCTGATCTCGACCAGCACCGCATCGCCGTCCCGGGCGGCACCGGATTTGCCTTCCGAAACCGTCACGATAAAGGGATAGCGCTCGTCCTCCGGGGTGATCCGCCCTTCCCTGCCTCGTTCGCTGTAGACGCCGACGATTCGTTTGGCGGCCCGGCTCAGCACGGTCACCACCCGTCCCTCCCGGCGGCCACGCCGGTCTGCGGTGAACTGCACGAGGATATGGTCGCCGTGCATGGCATTGCCCAGATCGCGGGGGGGGATGAAGATATCCTTAGAACCGGCCGGGGCGACGGGCTGGATCGGCGTGGCAAAGGCAAAGCCGCGGGGGTGGACGGCAACGATCGCCTCGGCAAAATGATCGGGATTGAGGCGGTAGCGCTTTTTCCCCACCTTTCTGAGCAGCTGGCGATGATCGAGCTCGTCGAGCAGTGTCTCAATCTCCTTGCGCTGGCCCCGGCTATCGGCCAGGACGGCGATGATCTCCTTCATGTCCGCTTCCTCGCCGCGGGCATGCAGCAGGGAGAGGAGTGCGTCCTCGGCCACCCTGGCCGTCCGGGCAGCCTTCGCCTCCCGCACCGGCTCATAACGGCGGGGGGCCTGATGCTCCGTTTTTCTCCGTCTGCCCCGGCTCTGCCGGTAGCCGGCCCGTTTACCCGTGACTCTTCTCGGCGCCATTTTCACCCCATGGATATGATAATGCTGGAAAAAGCGATCGGCCCTCTGCCGTTTCGACCCCGACGCGGCAGGGTCGATCTGCCGGACAGAGGGGGAACCGGGCAAAATATCCGTTTTCCCGCTTTCCTTTTTTCGAATATTATTTTAATAATAAGAAGCGGTTACAAAATCACTGACTCAACAGTACCACTTTCGGACGGAAATCTGAAATTTTTTTTATGCAGCCCAGCAAATTTGACATAGCCGCCTACTGCCGGAAGATGGAAAAACTCATCGGCGGCCAGGAGGGGCAGGCAGCCCTCTTCTGGAAGGCCCTCTCCTTCTCGGTTGATGCGCACCAGAACCAGAAGCGTAAGTCCGGCGAGGCCTATGTGAGTCATCCCTGCCAGGTGGCTCTCATCCTGGTCGATGAGCTCGGGGTCAAGGATCCGGCGACTTTGGCGGCGGCCATGCTGCATGATACGATTGAGGATGTTCCTGAGGTTACCACCGATCTTATCAGCTCCCTGTTCGGCAAGCATGTAGCTGCCATTGTTGACGGCTGCACCAAGATCAGCCATTTTTCCGGCGACCGTCAGACCTTTTATAAGCTGGTGCACCGCAAGATTTTTTTCGGCGCCGCCTCGCGCATTGAGATCATGCTGATCAAGCTTGCCGATCGACTCCACAATTTGCGCACCATGGCCTCGATGCCGAAGCACAAACGGCAGAAAATCGCCGATGAAACGCTCAACGTCTATGCCCCCATGGCCGGTGTCATGGGCCTTTTCGGTCTGAAACGGGAACTCTACGAAATTGCCTTGACCTACAAGTTTCCCCGCCAGAGTCAGAAGGTGCTTGCCCATATCCGCCATTTGCAGGCCCTGGAAGAAGGCAATCTGAGGGTGGTGGACACCCTGAAGGAGGCCTTCGAGCAGGCCTGGGTGTCCGCCGACATCCGTCCGAAGGCCAAGGGCCTCTGGGCCTACTACAACCCCAGCGAAAACGTCCTGGTCCGGGACATTGAAAATCCGCTGGAGATTATCATTGTTGTTGATGATCTCCAGTCCTGTTACCGGGCCCTCGGCATCATCAACCAGCATTTCCCGCCCATTCCCCGCACGATCCGTGACTTTATCGCCAATCCGAAACCAACCGGCTACAAGAGTCTGCATGCCCGGGCCAACATCAAGGGCCAGAACTACCTGTTCAAGATCAGAACCCTGCAGATGGTGCATGACGCCAAAAAAGGCATCATCCGGGAATGGCTGTCCCTGGGCACGGTGCCGACCAGTTTCGAGCGGGAGATCCGGGAGATGTTCGGCATCCTCGGGACGGACGAGAGCCTTTCCTATCGGGAGATGATCGCCGCCAGCGGCAAAAAGGAGATTTACACCTTCACCCCGAAGGGCGACTGCCATTGCCTGCCGAGTCAGAGTATTGTCCTTGATTTCGCTTTCAAGGTGCATACCGAGGTTGGCCTCCACTGCATCTCGGCCATGGTCGGCGGCAAAACGGTCAAACCTGATTATGTGTTAAAGGACGGCGATCGTATTCAGATCAATACCCAGGAGCGGCCGGTCAGATTTGATCCGGACATCCTCCATCGCTGTCAGACTCCGCGCGCCCGTTCCGAGCTGGCCCGACTGTTCCGCCTGAAACGGGAGTCCCTGGCCCGCGACATCGGCCGATCGCTGTTGCGCCAGGAGCTGCAACGGTATGGGGTTCCTTTCGCCGTCCTCGATACTGACGAGACCCGTGACATCCTTGAGTATTTCGGCAAAGAGAATCTCGCCGGCCTCTTTTTGGATGTCGGCCAGGGCAACCTGCGGCTTAAAGAACTTGTCTATGAGATCACCCACGGTCTCTATGCTGGCAGGCAGATGCTGCAGCCGCCGACCGGGGCGTTAAACAGCATTGATCTTGAATCCCTGGATCCGGAATGCGTCAAGCTCTCCCAGTGCTGCCAGCCTCTGCCCATTGACAAGAGTCTCCTCGGGCTGCTGAGCGAGCGCGGGCTCTCCGTTCACAAAAAGGAGTGTCCGAAGCTTAATGCCCTGAAGATTCAGCGGGAGGACGTGGTGGCGGTGCGCTGGAATCTCAAGAAGACCGCGCTGGAAAAGCCGCAGTCCCTGCTGATCTACAAAAATATCCCCCGCAACCGGATGTTCATGCTCCTCAGTGTCGCCCCGCTGGCCATGAAGATCAGTGAGGTGGTTGCTCTGTCGACCAGGCCGGAGATCACGGCCTGGGAGGTCAATTTTACCGCGGAAACCCTGCAGGATCTGAAGAATATTCTTAACCATTTCAGCAAAAGTAAACTGGAATACGAATTTATCCTTGAGCTGTAATCCGTCCGTCTCTGCTCTCTCAAGCGAGTCGGGTCTCGCCATCCGCCAGCGAGGTCAGGGCCTGTTCGTCGAGAATGGTGATGCTGCTCCCCTCCACAGCTATGAGGTTTTGGCCAGACATTCTGGTCAGGATGCGTGACAGTGTTTCCGGGATAGTGCCGAGCAGACTGGCAAGCTGGGTGCGGGAAACGGCCAGCTTCACCCGGTTGTTTGCGCCTTCCCGCTCCCTGGCCAGCAGAAGATAGGCGGCGAGTCGCCCCGGCACCTCCTTCAGGGACAGGGTTTCGATCAGGTGGGTAAATTGTTTCAACCGGAAAGACAGGGTGGCCAGCATGTTCATGGCGAGGGAAGGATGGGCGCTGATCAGCTCGACAAAGGCCTGGCGCGGAAAAAAGAAGATGCGGCTCTTTTCCAGGGCCATGGCATTGGCAGGATAGGGAGAACCGGTAAACACCGCCACTTCGGCAAAGGGCTCACCCGGTCCGAATATATGGAGGATCTGCTCCTTGCCCTCCATTGACAGCTTGAAGATTTTGACCCGGCCATTGATTACGACAAAAAAACCGTTGCCTGGGTCCCCTTCGGCAAAAATCTGCGCTCCGCGGACAACCTCCTGATCGACGACGATCATCGCCAGTTCGTCGTACTGATCTCCGCTCATTCCCTGAAAGAGCGGGATCGCGGCAACATGATCACGAATTTTCGTCATTTTTCTCCTCTCCTGTCATGGTAAAGGCCAGCATGGTCCCCCCGCTTTTTCTGAACCAGACCGGCATGCTGATCTCCTCTCTCCCGTTTGCCGCCCCAACAGTTGCGGACATCCGCAGTCCCCGTGCTTCCCGACGCACCCCGTGGAGGCCAATGGCCTGGAAACCCGGCATTTCCGGCCCTGGTGCGGCTTTTTTCACCGCCTCTTTGGCAGACCAGATGGCGGTGAGGGCTGCCTGGATGCCGTAGAGTCTGTCGATTTCGTTTAGCGCCTGCCTGTCATCGGCGTAGACAAAACGTTCCTGGACCCGTTCCACCGTTGGGGTTATGGGCTGGATATCGATGCCGCAAGGACTGTCGGCCGCCAGGGCCACCGCCCGCCTGCCGCCGTGGGAAATCGATACGTGCATCCGACAGATGGGGCAATGACCCTCTTGCCAACTGATCAGCGGTTTCCCTCTTCTGTTCGGCACAATCGCAATCATTTTTCCCATTTCATCTCCTGGTGCGCCGCCGATCGCGATGCCGCCGGTCTGCAAGGCCGCATATTTTGCCGCCAGCCGGCCACCCAGCCATTCGATCCTTCTTTTTTCATGGCTATAGCCAGCGAACTGCTTCCTTTCATAGTCGGTCAGCCACCGTGAGGCGACGACGGTTGCCGATGGTCGGGCGAGAAGGGTTTGCAGTCGGGCCAGGTCAACGATAGCGAGGGTGAAATGCTGCGACAATTCCGTCACTGACGGCCAGGCTTGCCGGGTTACAGCGGTGCCGTCGCACAGTGGCAGTGACCCCCTTTTTCTTTTGTTCTTATCCAACATTGCGGGTATAGTGGATACAATTTTTGCTGGTAGGGTGCCACGACATGTCCATGCTTGATTTCATCATCATTTTTATTGTTGCCATTTTCCTGGTCAGGGGAATCTGGATCGGTTTTGTCCGACAGCTCGCTTCCATCGCTGCGCTGGTGCTGGGTTTTGTCATTGCCGGCCGTTATTACGGTGAATCGGCCGCTTTTGTCACCCCATTTGTTCGTGACCCCCAGCTCGGTTTTTTCATTGCTTATCTGGTTCTTTTTGCCGCCGTTTTCGGGGCCGTCATCCTGCTCGGCGTTTTTCTTCGCCAGGTCGTCACCCTCTCTCTGCTCGGCTGGTTTGACCGGATACTGGGCGGTGTTTTCGGCATCGCCAAGGCCGCACTGCTCTCCTGTCTGCTTGTTATGACGGCAGGTCTCGTCGTTTCGGGTTCCCATCCGTTTTTCCGCAGCTCGTCCCTTTATCCCTATCTGGAAAACGGCTCACAATTGCTGCTCGTCCTCATTCGCGACCGCCACCTCCGCGACTCCCTCTGGCCCCGGCCGCCCGCCATCGTTCCCCTGCCTGATTCCCCGGTACAATCGGGCAAGCCGGTCCGGAGCGGCGCCGAGTAAAAATCCAGCGACCATGAGCTGATTGAGCAGTGTTGTTCGCACTATCCCCAGTTGGCGCCAGCGTCGGTCCGAGGTCAGGGCGGTTTCGGCAAGCAGCCTGATCCTCCCTTTTTTGCGAAGACGGCGGACCAGGCAGAAATCTTCCATGATTGGCAGCTCCTGATACCCACCGAGCCCAATAAAATCCATTCTCTTCAGAAAGATGCCCTGATCGCCGTAAGGCAGTTTCAGGAGGCGAGCGCGAAGGTTTGCCAGTTTGGCGATCCAGCGCAGGCCGCCGCCTGGTCCGTCGATGCCCAGGCGAAAGGCCCCGGCAAGCCATTTTCCCGATGTCATGGTCTCTTCCACTGCTGCCAGGAATCCACCCGGCAGACGTGTATCGCCATGGAGAAAGAGCAGAATATCGCCCTGTGCCGCCTCCGCCCCGGCGTTCATTTGCCTGGCCCGGCCCTTTTGGGTTTCCATCACCACGGCCCCGTGCTGTGCGGCGAGATCGCGGGTCCGGTCGGAGCTGCCGCCGTCAACGACCATGATTTCCAGGCGGGGATCGCTGCCCAGGGCATGCAGGGTGCGGCCGATATTCTCCTCTTCGTTGTATACTGGAATGATGATGGTAAGAAGCGGCTTTATCCTGGCCATGATTGTCAGATGTCGATGCCGGTGAGCAGTTCGGGGAAGTGAGTTGCCAGCAGGGCCAGATCTTCCGGCCGGTCGATGTCGGGGAGCGAGGGCAGCATGGCAACGGTGATATTGTGCTCTTTGCACTTGTCCAGCGTCTGCCGCAGAACGCTTTTCCCTCCCCACGTGATGTTCTCCCACAGGATATCAGCCGGTCTGCACAGGCCGAGCAGATAGTAGCCGCCGTCATGGGCTGGGCCGATCACCGCATCGTGCGTCCGCAGCCGGTCAAAGGCCTCGTCAAGCAATTTTGCGGTGAGAAAGGGGCAATCAGCGCCGATGATAACGGTGCGGGCCGCATCGCCGGCAAATGCCGTGTTGACCGCATGGCGCATCCGTTTGCCCAGATCTCCCCCGCTCTGTTTTTTGACGGCGTATTCGGGCGGCACCCACCTCCGGACTTCTTTTGCTGAACCTCCCTCGTAATAAACTTCGACCCGTAGCCCCCTTATTTTCTGGAGTGCCTGGGCCAGGATAAACATCTGTTCAGTCATCCGCTGCTGGAGGCTGGTCGCCCCTGCTGCGCCCAAGGCCGGGATCAGCCGCGTTTTGGCCAAGCCGTGGCGGGGGTAGCGGGTAAATAGTAATAGCGTTTCGTGGGGAAGATTTGGTAGTCTCATCCTGTCGGTGGCAGTTCCTGCCTCTGGTTGCCTCACGGATCACGGACCATGAAAAGAAAACGCAATAAAGAAAAGAGAATCGACCCCCTTTCCTATCGGGACCGCCATTACCGGCAACGGGTGACCACCGATGGCCTGATCCCTTGCCGGGTTACAGTCTGTGAGACCGATCTACTCATCCTTGCGGATCATGATGTCCGCGAGGAGGCGACCCGGCTGGTGCTCCATTACCGATCCCAGCTGGAGGGCTATATATCCCGTTTTCCTGATTTTCTCTCCTCTCTTGTTCCTTTGCCGGATGACACTTTAGCCTGTCCGATCGCTCGCGCCATGCTATCGGCCGGCAGGGTCGCCGGGGTTGGGCCGATGGCGGCGGTTGCCGGCGCCATCGCTGAGTATGTCGGCACCGATCTGATCCACTCCGGAATAACCGGCGAAATTCTCGTTGAAAACGGCGGTGACATTTTTCTCTCGCGCCAGCGGCCGTGCTCCGTGGCAATTTATGCCGGATCATCGCCGCTCAGCAACAGGATTGGTATCCGGATTTCGACTGCCCTGATGCCCCTCGGCGTCTGTACCTCATCCGGCACGATCGGTCATTCGCTGAGCTTCGGACAGGCCGATTCGGTCAGCGTACTGGCCCGCTCGACGCCGCTGGCCGATGCAGCTGCCACCCGGATCGGTAACGAGATGAAGGCGCGAACCGATATCGAGCATGCCCTGGCCGTGGCCCGCTCCCTGCCCGATCTGATCGGGGTGGTGATTGTCCACCGGGACCAGCTCGGCATCTGGGGCGACATCGAACTGGTTCCTTTTTCGGGCGGCTGAGTTGTCGACCCGTTTGCCTTCCCCCGTCAACCAACCGCTCGTTTCGTTACGCGGTTTTTTTTTCAACCTGTTCCATCAGTTCCTTAAAAAAGATGATGGACGGAAATGTCTTTGAATAGACTACAGGTCTGGTACTGCTTGATTTCGCCACATAGATCAGTGTCCTGATGCCGTAAGTTGCCGCACTTGCCAGGACTTTTTCGTTATCGTCAGCGAGCATGGTGGTTTTTTTGTCAAAGGCAATAAAAGCATGCAGTTTTTCCCAGAAATGCGGGTCTTCCTTGGCAATGCCTACCTCTTCCGAGCAGACGATTTTGTCAAAGTGCGATTCGATGGCGGTTTTCGCCATTTTGATGGAGATGGTACGGCTGTGGGCGTTGGTAACCAGGTAAATTTTTTTCCCCATTTCCCGGCAGTATTCGAGAAAATCGATGACAAAGGGATGCACCTGGATGAGATGGTGCAGCCGTCGTTTCATGTCGGCAATGTCGAGTCCGAGTTCGGTTGACCAGTAGTCAATGTCGGTCCATTTCAGGTTTCCTTCCTGGCTTTTGTATTTTGCCATCAGCTCTTCGTAGGCCTGCCAGAAATTGATATTGTTTGCCCTGGCATAGATTTCCGGGACATGCTCCTCCCAGAAATAGTCGTCAAAATGACGATCGAGAAGGGTGCCGTCCATGTCAAGGAGCACCGTCTCTATTTTGTTCCAGTTTATTTGCGGAACCAGTTTTTTCCCCAGCATTCATCGCCCCAATCGGTTTATGATATCACCCACCGCGTCAGTGCCGATTTTTTCTCTGGCAATGACACCCAGCAGGTCACTAATTTCCCTTTCCTCCTCCGGCAGAAGGAGGAACCCTGGTATCCTTTCCGCGTTCAGTATTTTTTCGTGCGCTTCTCTGATTCGTTCTCTTTTTTTCATTCGTTTCAGGATATCCGCCTGTTCCGGTCGGCTACACAGTACTCGCAGCACCTCAATGAGGTTCCCCCATATCCTGCCGTGGCCGATATGCTCGATGAGCTGCAGCATCACCGTGTTGATCGTGACAATTCGGGTCGGCAGGGTTGCTTCGCCGCTGCTGGCGCAGTTGCTGTGCGAAAAGAAGCTTCGGCAGGAAAAGGGCCGGACCGGGTAGACGGCGCAGTTGTCTCCCGCCAGTAATGGACAGGGAAGTGGCGGCGGATCCGCTTTTTCATTTGTTTCGTAATCAAGTCGTTGCAGACAGATTCGGGCGGCAGCGTTGGTGGTCATGGACGGGGGGGCGGTCACCGGCGCCCTGTCCAGCATATCTGCGAACCAGTCGATTTTACCGGTGGACCGCACATGGGCGAGGAGGCGCTCTGCTTCGCATTCCGTCACCATGACCTTCGTTGAGCAGCAGGAGGCGCAGCCCGGATGGCAATAAAAGTTCTCATGCCGCAGCCAGTGGGCATGATGCTGATAGAGAATGGCCAGAATGTCGGCCTCGTTATCTCTCATTTTTCATTCCTTGCAGGACGTTATCCGGCACCAGGCGCAGGCTTATCCAGATCAGCAGGGCGGCGAGGGTGGCGTCATCGACCAGCCCGAAGCCGAATAGGACGTCCGGAATGACGTCGGTGGGCACCAGCAGGTAAATCACGGCGGCGGCAAACAGCAGCCTGGCCGACCAGGGTGTCCTGCTGTCGGTCATGATTTTCAGATACCAGATGAGGCGGCGCAGCAGTTCCATCCGATCAGGTGAGGACAGCGCCGATGAGATCCCGTACCGCTGGGATATTATGATGCGCCAGGTAGTTGGCCAGTTCCTGAACCAGATTGCCGGAAATTGCCGGATTGATCAGGTTGGCGGTGCCGATCTGCACCGCGCTTGCCCCGGCCAGCAGAAATTCGATGACATCCTCGATGTTCATGATGCCGCCGATCCCGATCACCGGGATCTGGACCTGGTGCGCCACCTGCCACACCATCCGCAGGGCCACCGGTTTGATGGCCGGCCCGGACAGACCACCCACCACATTGGCAAGCTTCGGCCGGCGGCTGCGGATATCAATGGCCATGCCGAGCAGGGTGTTGATCAGGCTCACCGCCGTTGCTCCCCCCTGTTCTGCTGCCTTGGCCATGGCGACGATATCGGTGACATTGGGGGAAAGCTTGATGATGACCGGTTTGCTGGAGTGGCGGCGGACCTGTTCAGTTACCTTTTCAACCATGGTCGCGTCGGTGCCAAAGGCAACCCCCCCCTGCTTGACGTTGGGACAGGAGATGTTGACCTCAATGGCGGCTACGGCGGATTCATTGCTTAACCGCTCGGCCAGATGGGCATACTCTTCCACGCTGTTCCCGAGGATATTGACAACGACAGCACAGCGGAGTCGGGCGAGATACGGTATCTTCTCCGTGAGAAAGGCGTCGAGTCCGCCGTTCTCCAGACCGATCGCATTGAGCATGCCACAGGCGGTTTCCACAACCCGGGGGGGTGGATTGCCGGGCCGAGGATACCGGGAAACCCCTTTGACGACAATGGCGCCGAGACTGTCCAAATCGACAAAGTCGTTGAACTCCTTGCCGTACCCGAAGGTGCCGGAGGCGGTCATGATGGGATTTTGCAGGGTGAGTCCCCCTACATTGACAGAGAGGTCGGGTTTCATGGCCATATCGTCTCCGCCGTGAACACCGGCCCCTCCATACAGACATGCAGATAGTTTTTGCCCTTGTCCCCTCCAGGCAGAGCGCAGCCAAGGCAGGCCCCGATTCCACAGGCCATGTGTGCCTCCAGAGAGACCTGGCAGGCCGTCTGCCGAGCCCGGCATATCTCCGCCACTTTTGCCATCATTGGATGGGGTCCGCAGCAGTAGACGGTGGCTGGTATCGGTTCGGCCAGGGCACTGGCGAGCAGGTCGGTGACAAAGCCGTGGTGGCCCGTACTGCCATCGTCAGTTGCCCTGACGATGAAAATTCCCGGCAGATCGCTGAGACCGGTGAATGGCGCCAGCTCTGCTGCGGTGCGAGCGCCGAGCAGAACGGTGATCGTTGTCACGGGCCATTGGCGTTGGATGGTTTCCGCGAGAAACTGCAACGGCGCAATACCCATTCCGCCTCCAACCAGAAGATGCCGCTCGGTCTCCGGCTCGATGGTGAATCCGTTGCCGAGAGGACCCACTATCTGCACTGTCTGGCCCGGCTGCAGGCGGGCCAGACGCTCGGTGCCCCGCCCCATGATCTTGAAGATGATGAGCAGACGTTCCCCGGAGCAGCGATGAATGGAAAAGGGGCGGGGCAGGAGCGGATCGCTGCTCGCTTCATCGTTTGTTTTCATCATAACAAATTGACCCGGCAAGGCCGAGGCGCAAATCTCCGGACAGGACAATTCCAGCGTGCAGATATCCGCCTCCCGCTTGATCTGAATGACCCTGCAGGGTCCGGCGCAGCGTTTTTTGTCCTTCATGATTCTTTCCCGTTGTCAAGGCCGCTGGTCAGCATTTTGTGGAGTCTTTCCAGGTCGTCAAGGGAGAAGTAGTCAATCTCGATCCTGCCGCGCATGCCGATCTGGCTGATGCGGCTTTTTGTGTCAAGCGCCCGGCTGATATCATCGGCCAGTGCCGCACAGTAGGTATCAGGCAACCCGGGCGCCTGATTTTTTCGGCTTGCCCCTTTTTTGCCAGGTTTTTTTTTGCTGCTCGCAACGATTCGTTCTGTCTGCCGCACCGACAGCCCCTGACTGATGATGCTGTCACGCAGTTCGCGGAGTTTCTCTTCGTTTTCAACCCCGAGCAACACCCTGGCGTGTCCCATGCTCATCCGGTTGACCGCCACATCCTGTTTGGCATAATCCGGCAGGAGGAGCAGGCGCATGGTGTTGGCCACCGAGGAGCGTTCTTTCCCTACTTTTTTGGCGATCTCCTCCTGGGTGAGAGCAAATTCGTCAGCCAGACGTTTGTAGGCCAAGGCCTCCTCAATGGGATTGAGGTTTTGCCGCTGAATATTTTCTATGAGCGCCAGTTCCAGTCGGTCCTCAGGCTCTGCCTGTTTGACGATGACCGGAACCTCGGTTAAGCCGGCCCGTTTGGCGGCCCGCAACCGCCGTTCGCCGGCAATGAGCTCATAGGCGCCGCTGTTGTCAATCTCCCGGACAACGAGCGGCTGCAGGACTCCCTTTTCCCGGATCGATTCTGCGAGCCCGGCAAGGGCGTCATCGTCCATTTCCCGGCGTGGCTGGTAGGGATTTGGTTGAATCGCATTGATCGGACAGCGGAAAAACTCACGTTGCACCTCATCGATATCCATCGAATCAGGGAGGAGCGAGCCAAGCCCTCTGCCCAATGGTTCGTCGTTTCTCATCTTTTTTCTCCCTCCTGCCGTTTGATGAATTCCCGGCCCAGATCCATGTAACTCAGGGCGCCCACTGATCTGGGATCATATTCCATCACCGGTTTGCCGTAACTGGGGCATTCGCTCAAGCGCACATTGCGGGGGATGACGGTTTTGTAGACCTTTTCCTGAAAATGCTGTTTGACCTCCTTCGCCACCTGAAAGGTCAGCCGGTTGCGGCGGTCATACATAGTCAGGACCAGTCCTTCGATGCTGAGTTTTTTGTTGTACGATCGTTTGACCAGGCGAATGGTGCGGACGAGCTGGCTCAACCCTTCGAGGGCAAAATATTCGCACTGTAACGGAATAATGACCGAGTCGGCAGCGGTGAGGGCGTTCAAGGTGAGCAGTCCGAGTGAAGGTGGGCAGTCGACAAAGATGTACTCATAGGAACTGAGGAGCGGTTCCAGTAATTTTGCCAGGTACTGCTCGCGCTGGGAGGCTGACATCAGTTCGACCTCGACCCCGATGAGGTCGATGTGGGTCGGCAGCACATGGAGATTTTCCAGACAATTGGCCGGCTTGATACTTTTCTCGACCTGTTCCCGGTCGAGGTAACAGTGATAGAGGTGTCTTTCCATCCCTTTGGCGTTCACCCCGAGCCCGCTTGAGGCGTTGCCCTGCGGATCGGAGTCTACCACCAGCACCTTGTGGCCGAGTTTGGCGAGAGCGGCGGCCAGGTTGACAGTGGTTGTCGTCTTGCCCACCCCGCCCTTCTGGTTCGCCAATGCAACTATTTTCCCTCTTTTCATGTCGATCCTGTTGTGTTTCGGTCGAGAATATCTGCCGATGCACCTCCTTTTTCGTCTGTCGGCGTGGCGGTCCGGGAGTGTGCGTTCATACGTCTTCCTCTTTTACCGAATCCTTCTCTCTTCGACAAGGCCATTTTTCTTTTTCGATAATATCTTTCTTGTCCTGAACCCCCGGTGCCATGTTTTTTCGGGAGCGGAATGGAGAGACGCGTTTCACGTGGAACAATTGCTATTTTTGTTGTCTTATCAGCATGTTAAAAGAGAATGGACGAGTTCCGCGGTTCGGAGCATGTCGGCAAGGGAAATGGTTTCCGAGGTTGAATGAACGTTTTCCATGCCAATGCCTAAAATGGCACAGGGCAGCCCGGCGGCGTTGAGGAAGTTTGCGTCGCTGCCGCCGCCGGCGCGATGGAAGGTGAGATCCCGATCGAGGGCGGCTGCGGCCTGGCGGGCCCTCACCAGCGGCAGGCTGTCGTCGGCGAGCTGCAAGGCGGGGTACTGAAGCGGACTCTGGAAGCGAAGAGAGGGGGTGGCACCGGTAAGATGCTGTGGATCGTTCCAGTCCTCAACCGCCTGGAGAAAGATTTGATGGTAAAGGTCAAGATAGGAGCGGAGACGGGCGGGATCATGGCTGCGAATCTCACCGTTGACCTGGACCAGGTCCGGAACAATATTGGTGGCAGTACCGCCGGCAATGATGCCGATATTGGCGGTGGACACGTCGTCTAACTGACCCATGGGCAGGCGGGCAATGGCCTGGGCCGCGATCTGAATGGCATTGATGCCATAACGGGGGCGCAGGCCGGCATGGGCGGCAAGGCCACGAATCTCGGCAACAACGGCATGGGAGGCCGGTGCACCAGTGACAACCGTGTCGACACCAGTGGAGTCAAGGGCATAGCCGTAGACGGAACGGAGGTGGCGGCCGTCAAAGGACTTGGCCCCCAGCAGGCCGATTTCCTCGCAGGTGGTCAGCAGAATCTCAAGCGGCGCAAAGGGTATCCCCTGCTCGCGCAGCGAGGCGATCGTTTCCAGCAGAAGGGCGATTCCCGCCTTATCATCAGCACCGAGCACCGTGTCGCCGGAGCTGAAGAAGACATCGTTTACCTTCCTGACTTTGATCCCCAGACAGGGATTGATCACATCGAGATGGCAGTTGAAGCAGACCGGCGGTGAATGGTGGAGACCGCCGGCAAAGCGAATGAGAAGGTTGCCGGTGTCGGAGCCGGTGGCTGCGCGCGAATCATCTTCAAATATCGAGTCAGCCCCGAGTTCATTGAAAACCGCGCGCAGATAGCCGGCAAGTTGTGCCTCGCCCCGGGAAGGGCTGTCGATTTCACAGAGAGTGATAAAGGTGCGGGAAAGGCGCTCGCTGTTCATCCGTTTCACAAAGCGGAAGGCAGGGAGTTGACTGACTGCAGTAAAGAGACTTCCATGGCCCGCACCGGACAGGCTGAAACACAGAGCCCGCAACCAGTGCACTTGTCCGGGTCGAACAGTACCGTCATGTCGGGTCGCCTGATGTATAATGCGCCGGTGGGGCAGATGCCGGTACAGGCGCCGCACTGAAAACATTTTTCATCATCGCGGTGAATGATGGTGGACAGCGACTCGATTTTGACGCCAAAGCTGCGAAGATAGTCAAGGGCCTCGCGGACATTGTTTTTGTGCCCGAGAAGTTCAAGGACCATCAAACCCTCGTGCTGGGGAAGAATGGTCGCCTTGAGAATGTTGAATTCAACGGCATACTGGCCCACCAGTTTGCAGATGATCGGTTTATCACTGGTTTCCTTCGGAAAGCGCAACACATAGATACGGGAATACATAGAGAACCTCGATCAAGTAGATTACCTTCACAAGAGCAGAGCGGCGCGAAAAAAAGGGAATTCGTCGTCCGATCCTTATCTTGTCGGAGAGGACTGCGTACTGATGAGCAGCAATCCTGGTGCAAGGATAGAAACTCACTGTTGTCACATTAGTTAATCAGATACGGCTCACATTGCAAGCATTCTCTGCGGAGAGCCACCTGCGTCCTGGATGAAGAGAAGCCTTGGCCGGGAAAAAATCATTTGAAGGGGGGCACGGAAAAAGGTATACAGTGCCGACCAGGGTGCTGGTTGGTCGGCGACGATTCGTCGCGAACGCGAAAAATGGAAACTTCGGAGCCGCGAACCGGATGACAGGAACAGGCGGGGACAGCGTCAGTCGTAAAGAATTGCTTGTCGTCATTGCTGATTTCATCAGCATGGGGCACCTGGAAAATATTCAGGCCATGTTCCGCCAGGATCCCGGGCTGTACCAGCTCAGTGGTGAGCTTATCTCTGATGAACGGTTCATGGTTCGCATGGGCATGGTCGTCCTTTTTGAGGAACTGGCGCGCGACAATCGGCAGGACCTTCACCTTGCTCTCCCTTCCCTGTTGCCGAAACTGGGTCACGAAAAGAGTTTTGTGCGCGGCGATACCGCCACCCTGCTTGGCATTATCGGCACCGGTGATGCCCGGCGAGCACTGGAAGAGCTGCTTGAGGATGACGACGCGCAGGTTGTCTCCCAAATACGGGATATCCTCGCCGATTTCCCGGCTGACCAGCCCTGAAATTCCACCCATTTTTTTGTTGCAACCTCAGTGCTGGGCAGTGTTTGCCCGGATCATCCTCCTGCTAAAAGGAATTTTATGCGTATTTTGCAGATCAACAAGGACAACCCGCAGCAGCGTCTTATCGATCAGGCCGTTGATGTGCTCCGCCAGGGAGGGGTCATTGCGTATCCTACGGACACTGTTTACGGAATCGGCTGCGATATCTTCAACCAGAAGGCGGTCAAGCGAATCTATCAGATTAAAAAGCGGGACAAGGAGAAACCGTTCAGCTTCATCTGCGCTGACCTGAAAGACGTCAGCCTTTACTGTTTCCTGTCGAATACCGCCTATAAACTGATGAAAAAATCGTTGCCCGGGCCCTATACCTTTGTCCTGCCGGCCATGAAAATCGTGCCGAAAATAATGATGACAAAACAAAAAACCGTCGGCATCCGGGTCCCGGACAATACGATCTGTCAGTATCTGGTCAACACCCTGGGCAACCCTTTGCTGACAACCACCGCGAGCCGTGATGATCTCTCCATTCCCCAGGATGCCTATGATGTTGCCAACAATCTCGGCAACGTGATTGATCTCATCATTGACAGTCCCTGTCCCCCCCCTGAGCCATCGAGCGTCATTTCGCTCATCAGCGATATCCCGGAGATCCTCCGTTTCGGCAAAGGAGATACCGGGGAATTTCTCAGATAAGATTTTTTTTTACCCTTTGTGTGGACCAGATTGGGCCTCGTTCGGGTGTACACCTGCCAACGGATCCTTGATGGATTTACTCATGGTGAAGTGAACGGTCTTCCGGGTCGATATGTGCATGAGCTGGGCGGTCCGCGGATTTTTGGTGATCCGTGATTTCCTCTCGCGGGTGCAGAGGCTGCCGAAGCCGCGAATTTCTACCCTTCTCCCCTCATGCAGGGCCTCAGTTATGGCATCGAGGATGATATCGACCACATGGGTGACATCTTTTTTCAGATGACCCGGTGTCTGTTCTGCTACCGTATTGACAAGATCTCGTTTTAACATATAAAAATTCCTGAACTGATAACTTGGTTTGATAAATTACACCGGTCCCGTCCTGCGATTTGCTGAAAACTTTTTTTCGGGAACGGTAAAAAAACGGCCTGGCGATTGGACAGTAGCCATGAGACCCGGCAGTTGAGGATGAGTGGACCCAGGCGGGAAGGCTTCAGAGGAGCAGGTGACTTTGCGCGCTTTTCCGCATCACGGTGAGAGGACCCATTCATAGGAAAGACGTGGATGCTCCATCACCATGCGTCGCAGGAGATTGGAGATGCTGTTTTCGGCAAAAAGTTTGAAAAAGGAGAGGCGATCATCCTCCGGATAAAGAAGGATTGTTTTTTTTCCGGAATGGCCGGCAAGTTCCGCAGCCAGCCTGACCGCATCATTGAAATTGCCAAAATCATCGATGAGTCCAAGCTTTTTTGCGGATTCACCGGAAAAGATCCGGCCGTCAGCAAACTCGCGCACCCTTTCCGGGCTGAGTTTTCTGCTGGCCGCTATATCCGCGACAAACTGTTTGTGTACCTCATCAATCAGCTCTTGAAGGAGACTCCGCTCATCCGCAGACAAGGGGCGACTGGGTGAACCGATGTCTTTCATTGGCCCGCTTTTCACCACTTCATCTTTATATCCGATTTTCTGAAAGATCTCTTCAAGGTTGGGAAACTTGAGAATGACCCCCATGCTGCCAGTCAGGGTTCCCGGACTGGCGAGAATTTTTTCGGCGCCAATGGCGGCATAATATCCTCCAGAGGCCGCTACTGATCCCATTGAGGCGACCACGGGCTTTACTTTTTTCACCCGGTCGATCTCCCGATAGATTTCCTGCGCCGCACCAACTGCGCCGCCAGGGCTGTCGATACGAACGACAAGGGCCTTGACCGCGTCATTACGACTGAAACGATCGAGCTGAGCTAAAATTTCTTCAGCATCGGTGAGCACCCCTTTAAGGGGGACAACTGCGATGGTCACTGAATCTGTATGAAAGAAATCAGCACCGTTCTGCCTGGCCAGACTGGCAACAAAAAAGGTTATTCCGGCCCAGAAAAAAAGTCCCATTGCTCCCAGGATCAGAAATCCGGTGAGCAATGGATGTTTCCGGCGGAATAACCTTTCTTGTGTCATGCCTTTCAGTAAACGTCTGCGGGATTACTCTTCCCGACGTTCCTGATTGTTCAGCTCTTCTTTGAGCAGATCGCCAAGGGTGGACGGCCCGGATTGAGACTGCATTTTTTTGTAATCATCGAGCTTCATTTCATCGCTGTCATCAGTCATTGCCTTGACGGAAAGCCCGATCTTGCGGTCCTTGGCAGATACACTGATGACCTTGGTCTCGATTGTATCACCAACATTGTACATGCCAACCGGGGTATTGATCTTGTCCTTGCTGATCTCAGAAACATGGACAAGTCCCTCGACGCCGTCCTCGACCTCGACAAAAATTCCGAAATCAGTGACATTGGTGATCTTGCCGGACACATGGGTGCCAACCGGGTACTTCTCGATTGCCTGTTGCCATGGATCAGGAGTCAGCTGTTTGATGCCAAGGGAAAACCGCTCATTTTCCCGGTCAATTTTCAGGACAACGGCCTGAATTGTCTGCCCCTTGGAATACTTTTCAGAAGGATGCTTGATGCGTTCCGTCCAGGAGAGATCCGAGACATGAATCAGACCATCGATACCCTCTTCGATGCCGATAAAGATGCCGAAATCGGTGATGTTTTTGATTTTTCCTTCAATAATCGAGCCGACCGGATAATTTTCGGTGACCAGATCCCAGGGGTTGGGCTGCAGCTGTTTCATGCCCAGAGAAATGCGCTTGGCATCGACATCAATATTCAGGATCGAGACATCAATGGCGTCACCAACCGAAACGATTTTGGACGGGTGCCGGGTCTTCTTGGACCAGGACATCTCTGAAACATGAACCAGGCCTTCAACACCCTCTTCCAGTTCAGCGAAAACACCATAATCCGTGATGCTGACCACCTTGCCCACCGCGCGCGAGCCTACCGGGTACTTCTGCTCGACTGTTGACCAAGGATCGGGTTTGAGCTGTTTGACACCAAGAGATACCTTATCGGTTTCCTTGTCATATTTAAGGACCTTGACCTCAATCTCCTGGCCCACCTTGAACAGTTTGGACGGATGAGAAACTCGCCCCCAGGACAGGTCGGTGATGTGACAGAGTCCGTCGAGACCACCAAGATCAATGAAAACACCGTAGTCGGTGATATTGGTGATGGTGCCGACCACAACGGATCCCTCAGACAGGGAAGTTCGCATCGCCTCGCGGAGCTTCTGCCGTTCCGCCTCAAGGATGGCGCGCCGCGAAATGACGACATTGTTGCGTTTGCGGTTGAACTTGAGGATTTTGAACTCATATGTCTGGCCGATCATGCTGTCAAGATCCTTGACCGGCCGAAGATCGATCTGTGAATACGGTAAAAAGGCCGGGACGCCGATATCGACCGAGAGACCACCCTTAACCCGGCTCTCAATGCGGCCGCTAATGGTACCGTCTGCCTCCTGGATGCTGGCTATGTCCTCCCATACCTTGATGCCGATCGCTTTTTCGCGGGAAAGACGAAGTCCGCCTTCAGCCTCGCGTTTTTCGACAAAGACGTCGAAAACATCGCCGACCTTGACATCTATCTCTTCACCTTCACTGCGGAATTCACTGAGAGGGATCTCACTCTCGGACTTGTCGCCGATATCAATAACGGCAAAGTTGTCGGTCAGTCCGATGATGGTTCCTTGCACGACGTCACCGACATTGGCGACATTGAGCTGTTCGTCGTTGAAGAGCTCTGCAAAGCTCATCCCTTCCTGGATGGACATAAAGTCATCCTGTTGTTTGTTTTCTGTTGCGCTGTTTCCCATGAACCTGTTTCCTCCTTGGCCAATTTAGAAAAGAATCTTATACCAAACCAGGGGAGTGATGACAACTGTAAATATGAGTATTTGCGAAAAACATGGCGGTTTGCAGGGGGAAATAAAAATGCAAAAAGGATGATGCAATCTCTGGTGACCAGGCGCCACTCCGCCGCTCAAGATATTGGCGAAAATCAAAGATAAAGGAAACTGCCAGGGTCAGTAAATTTTGTTGATATAGTCCTGCAGGATAGTTTGGTGATCAAAGACAAGCGGGGGAAGATTATCCAGGGGGAAAATCTGCGCCTCGGCCGCATCATCACCGGAACAGAGAGTTCCGGCAGCCATGGCGATAAAGACCGTGGTGATCGTATGAAAGCGTGGATCACGGCCCGGCGCAGAGTAGCTGTGCATCTGGCGGACAAGGGTAACGGCAAGGCCGGTTTCCTCCAGTGCCTCACGTGCCGCCGCTGCTTCCAGAGACTCGCCGTAATCAACAAAACCGCCGGGCAACGCCCAGCCATGGGGCGGATTTTTGCGTCTGACCAGGACGATGCCACCGTCGATCTCGATAATGATATCCACCGTCGGCAGGGGGTTGCGTGGGTGCTGGTTTGCAATTGAATCAGCCATTGCCATCCTCAGCTAAGAAGTTTGTCGAGTGAATCCCAACTGTCGACAGAGGCAAGATTGTGTCTGCCGACATTCCATGGTTGGTCAAAAACAACGGGAGTGAGACCGGAACAGGCCATCTGCAGGCAGGTTTCAACCCGATCATCGACAAAATAATGGATGCCCAGCGCTCTGACGTATTCTGTCTTGCTGTCGTGGTCACCCATGGCGATAAGGCGCATCCGGGCACTGACATCAGCGGGCAGCACAGTGTGAAGCCAGCGGGTGATGGGGTCAGCGGTGGGCCTGGCCGTAACAAATGTCAAGGGAGCGCGGGCGGCGAGACGACTCAGGACAGCGACTGCGCCAGGCATGGGCTGTAAGCTGCAGCTGATGGGGTCGCACAACAATCGTTTAAAAATGGCGTCGATGATCGATTTGTCCACGGCCAGACAGTCTTCAACCTGAAAAGCGGTGATTTCGTCAGGAGCAATGAAGATATCATGCTCATCAGCAGCAAGACGGATAAAGGCCTCCATGGTATCGGCGACGACACAATCAATATCAAAGCCGATACCATGAGCAGGTATGGTAAGGGGAAACGTCATTGTCGCGGTCCGGACGGGATGAAGAGAAACAGGAAATTTTCAAATTACCACTTTACCCGAGTGTTCACAACCCTTCTTCTTGACAAACGATGGCAAGAGCGGCATAGTCGCATATATTTTCCATCGGCTGCATTTTTTTTATCCGGTTTGACAATATTACACGACGCCAAATGAAACTGCCACCCCTGACCATAGGCCCCTTTACCGCACCCGTCCCTCTTATTCAGGGAGGAATGTCAATCCGTGTCTCAACCTCTGCCCTTTCGGCTCCGGTGGCCGAGTGCGGCGGCATCGGCACCATCGGCGGCTCTGCCCTGCCGGTGGAGGAGCTGCAGGCAGACATCCGCAAGGCCAAAAGCATGACAAAAGGCATCATTGCGGTGAACATCATGTTTGCCATGAAGAATTTTTACAACCTGGTCATGGGCTCCATCGAAGCCGGGGTTGACATGATCATCACCGGTGCTGGATTCTCCAGGGATATTTTCAAAATCGGCCAGGACACCAACACCCCAATTGTCAGTATCGTTTCCTCCGCCGCTTTTGCCAAGCTGGCGGAAAAACTTGGCGCCGCGGCAATCATTGTTGAGGCCAAGGAGGCTGGCGGTCATCTGGGCACCGACGTCGCCCTCCGCGACCTTTTCCCGGAGATCCGCAAGGTGGTGAAAAAGGTGCCGCTCATCGCCGCCGGCGGCATCACCAACGGCTATGAAATGGCGGAGATGATGGACAAATACGGCGCCGACGGCGTCCAGATCGCCACCCGGTTCGTGCTCACCAGAGAATGCGCTGTCTCCGACACCTTCAAGCAGACTCTGCTCAACGCCAGCAAGGAAGATGTCGTGCTCACCACCTCTCCGGTCGGACTGCCGGGCCGGGCGATCAACACCCCCTTTGTTCAGCGGCTGGCCCGGGGAGAGTCACCGAAGGTCAAGGAGTGTCGCTATAAATGTCTGAAAAAATGTGATCATCATTATTGCATCAGCGATCGTCTGATGCGGGCCCATGACGGCGACTATGATGAAGGACTTTTTTTCACCGGTGAAAATGTCTACAAAATGAAAGAAATCCTGACCGTAAAAGAGGTTTTCGAGCAGTTTATTTCCCAGGCAGAATCCGTCTACAAAGAAGGGTGAAAAGGTTCCGGTCTTGCTGGCTGAACAGCATGGCGCCGGCTGCCTCCAGCGCCTGTGCTGCATTGCCCCCGCCTTCCCTTCGTTTCATTCCCGTCGTCATCAAGCAAAACAGCATGAAACAGCGTACAGAAAAAACGCCTACCCAGGACGAAGAAGCGGCACCGCTCATCGTGGAGCGGAACGATCACTCCGTCTCCGTCACCGACATCGACCGCGACGCCCTCAAGGTGCTCAACCGGCTGCATGAGGCCGGCCATGCCGCCTACCTGGTCGGCGGAGGCGTTCGTGATCTCTATCTCGCCAAAAAACCCAAGGATTACGACATCAGCACTGATGCACGACCAGGCCAGATCCGCCAGCTCTTCCGCAACAGCCGGATCATCGGCAGGCGTTTTCGGCTGGTGCAGGTCTTTTTCCACAACAACAAGATTATCGAGGTGTCAACGTTTCGCTGCCGCAGCGAATATGATAATGAGGGCGGGGTGGATGTCCTGCCGGCCAACAACACCTTCGGCAACGAGGCGGACGATGCCTTTCGTCGTGATCTGACCATCAACTCACTGTTCTACGACATCAGCAACGAACAAATCATCGACTATACCGGGGGAGTGGCAGACCTCGACCGCCGCATCATCCGTTTTGTCGGCGACCCGGACCGGAGGATCATCCGCGACCCGGTTCGCATGCTCAGGGCGGTCCGCCACGCCGCCCGCAGCGAATTTGCCATCGAGGAGGCGACCTGGCAGGCCATCATCCGCCATCGGGACAAGCTGCTGCTCTGTCCGGATTCACGTATTCGCGACGAACTGCTCAAAGACCTGCGGGGCGGGGCGAGCGCCGCCTGGCTCAATTTCATGATTGACAGCGGCCTCTTTGTCGTGCTCTTCCCCTTTTATGCAGAGGTACTGGCTGAAAAAGGCGAGGATCACCGGCAGCTGCTGGGGCGGCTGTGCGTTGTCATTGATCGTATCCATGGCGATGATAAACAGCAACTGCCGGAAGGACTGCTGCTCGCCCTTCTGCTCATCCCCTGGGCCCAGTGGTGTTTCTCCGAGATGAGCGTCGAGCTGAAGAACGGCGAGACCTATTCCCTGTCCCGGAAAATTCGTGATGAGCTGGAAAAGCGCCTCGGGCACCTTAATATTAAACGGGCGGTGAAAGAGCAGATCGCCGCTCTGTTGGCCCGGCTCAACGTCTTTGCCGCCGGCTATGAAGAAGGAAAGTGGCAGGCGCGACTCAAGCGCAAGAGTTACTTCAAGGAAAATTCCCAGTTTTATCTTCTGTACCGGGAGGCCTGCGGCGGCGAACCGGCCGCGGAACTGCTCATCAACGTACCCGGTCGCAAAAAGGAACGCGCCGAAAAACGGCCTGATCGCCGCAAAGGGCGTGGCCCGGCATTTGCGCGGCAGGGTGTCCGCGGAGGGGTTTTCGGGTTACGCAAGCGATGATCCCTTCTCCTGCCGCCATAGCGGAACTCCGCGCCCTTTCCTGTCGGGAGCTGATGGAGCGGGCCCTGGCGGCAAAACTTGGCCGCCGGGGGACAAGGATTTCTCTCTGTTCCATCATCAACGCCAAATCGGGCCGCTGCAGCGAGGACTGTCGTTTCTGCACCCAGTCGGCCCGTTACCCCACTGCAACCCCGGTTTATTCCCTGAAAGAGACGGCGGAAATCGTCGCGGCAGCCCGCCAGGCCAAGGAAGACGGGGCCAGCCATTTTTCCATCGTCGCCAGCGGCCGGGGCGTCACCCCGGATCTGTTGCCGCGGCTCTGTGCGATCATCGGCGCGGTCCGTGCCCAGGTGGACATCTCGGTCTGCGCCTCCCTCGGCCTCGCCACCCTGGAGGATTTTTGCCGACTGAAGGAGGCTGGACTGTCCCGCTATCACCATAACCTGGAAACATCGCGGGAATTTTTTCCCCACATTGTCACCACCCACAGTTTCGCCGACCGGACCGCCACCATCCGCGCCGCCCAGCAGGCCGGCCTCGAGGTCTGCGCCGGCGGGATCATCGGCCTCGGGGAAAGCGAAGACGACCGGGTTTCCATGGCCCTTTCCCTGGCAGAACTGAGGGTTGATTCGGTGCCCCTCAATATCCTCATCCCCCTGCCCGGTACGCCCCTGGAAAAGACGGCGCCGCTGGCGGTGGAGGACATTCTGCGGACTATCTCCCTCTTCCGTCTCATTCTGCCCGATGTTCCGCTCAGGCTGGCGGCGGGACGCGAATCGGCCCTGGGCGATTTTCTCGGCCTCGCCTTTCTGGCCGGCGCCGACGGCATGATGATCGGCGGCTATCTTACTCAGCGCGGCCGCAGCCCTGAGCAGGACCGGGGCTTTATCGACGCCGTTCGCCGCCTCTGGGGCTGAGATGGATCGGCTCAACTGGCTCCGTGCTCAGCAGGAGCAGGGCAGGCTGCGCAATCTGACGCCGGTGCAGCGTGGCCCCGACG
>CAZUZJ010000007.1:0-24997 GCA_964624225.1 uncultured Desulfobulbia bacterium
CAGGCCACAGATCCGACCTATCCGCCTTTTGCCCTGATCAATGCCGACAACGTCGCCGCCGCTCAGCCCGGCGCCAAGGAGATATCCCACGCCAGGGTGGAACGGGAGTCCCTGATCACCTGGAATCCGGATTTTCTTTTTGTCGATCTCGCCACCATGCAGGCCGGTGAGGGAAGCGGCATCCATGAGCTGGGCAACAATCCGGCCTATCAGGCCCTCGACGCGGTGAGCCGCGGTGCCGTCTATGCCGTTCCTCCTTTGAACAGCTATGCAACCAACTACGATTCCCTGCTTGCCACCGCCTATTTCATCGGCAAGACCCTCTACCCCGGTTCCTTCATTGACATCGATCCGGTCCGCACCGCTGACGAAATATACGCCTTTCTGGTCGGCGCTCCGGTCTTTGCCGTCATGGATCGCACCTTCTCCCACACCCTTTTCCGCCGGCTCCCGCTTCCTCATGTCCGCTGATGTCGCCTGCCCGGCAACCGCATACCGGCGTCATGTCCGCGCCCATGTCAGCGTCATCCTGGTCACCTTTGTCCTGCTCCTCGCCGCCCTGGTCGTCGCCGTCTCCCTTGGTGCGGTGCCCATCGCGCCGACCACCGTTGCAAAGGGCCTGGCCGGCCTGCCCGTTGGGGCCAGAGAGGAGATGATCATCCGCGCGATCAGACTGCCCCAGGCCCTGGCCGCCATTGCCGCCGGCGCCGGTCTTGCCGTGGCCGGCGCGGTCATGCAGTCGATTCTCCGTAACCCGCTGGGCTCGCCTTTTACCCTGGGCATCTCCCACGCCGCCGCCTTTGGCGCAGCCCTGGCGGTTATGATCACCAGCACCTCAGCCACCGGTTCCTCCGACTACGGCCATCCCCTTTTCGTCACCCTGGCCGCCTTTACCAGCAGCCTGTTGGCCGCCGGCATTATTATCCTCGTCTCCCGGAGGCGGGGCGCAACGCCGGAGTCCATGGTCCTCGCCGGTGTCGCCCTGGGGGCGCTCTTTACCGCGGCCACCATGTTTCTCCAGTTTTTTGCCGACGACGTCCAGCTCGGCGCCATGGTTTTCTGGGCCTTTGGCGATACGGCCCGTGCCTCCTGGCAGGAGGTTCTCCTGCTGCTCGCCGGCACTGCGGCCATCTCCCTCTTCTTTTTTGCCGCCAGCTGGCGTTACAACGCCCTCGACGCCGGTGACGACACGGCAAAAAGCCTCGGAGTCCCCGTGGAGCGCACCCGCATCGCGGGCATGCTTCTTTCCTCCCTGCTCACCGCCATCATCATCTCGTTGCTCGGCGTCATCGGTTTTGTCGGCCTGGTGGTGCCGCACCTCATGCGCCGGCTGGTCGGCGCCGATCACCGTTTTCTCCTGCCCGCCGCCATGCTGGGCGGCGCGCTGCTGCTGCTGCTGTCCGACACGGCGGCCCGACTCATTCTCGCCCCGCAGGCCCTGCCGGTTTCCGTGCTGACCGCCTTTATGGGGGCCCCGCTCTTTCTCTTTCTCATCCTCAGAAGGCAATCCTGATGCTCCAGGTCCGACAGCTCAGCTTCACCTATCCTCGCCACCCCGTCCTCAACCGCATCAGCCTGTCGGTTCGTCCGGGCGAGCTGCTGGCCGTTCTCGGCCCCAACGGCACTGGCAAAACCACGCTCCTCAAGTGTCTCAACGGAATCCACAGGGCAGATGGCGGCGCCGTGTATATCGACGGCCGCGACACCCTGGCCCTGCGACCGGGGGAGATGGCCCGCCAGAGCGCCTATGTCGCCCAGCGGCCCGACAGCGGTCCGCAGACGGTGTTCGACGCCGTCCTTCTCGGTCGCAAGCCCTTTATCCGCTGGAAACCGGAGGAAAAGGATCTCCGTCTCGTGGAGCATGCCCTGCACCGACTGCACCTCTCTCCCCTGGCCCTGCGGCCGCTGACCTGTCTCAGCGGCGGCGAGCTGCAGAAGGTGATGATCGCCCGCGCCCTGGTTCAGGAGCCGCGGCTCCTGCTCTTTGATGAACCGACCAGCGCCCTTGACCTCAAAAACCAGCTGGAAATGCTGACTCTGATCCGCGAGGTGGTGGAGAGCGAACAGTTGGCCGGGGTCATGACCCTCCACGACGTCAACAGCGCCCTGCGTTTTGCCCACCGCTTTCTCTTTTTGAAAGCCGGCGCCGTGCTTGCCGCCGGCGACATCAGCACCGTCACCCCTGAGTTGATCCAGGCGGTCTACGGCGTACCGGTTTCCCTGGTCCGGGTCAACGGCTGCCCGGTCGTCATACCCGTTCACGGCCGCTCAACGCCAGCAGAGGCAAACGGTGCCCGCCGGCAAGAGATATCATAAAAATCCGCGCTCCGGCGCGGCACAGCCGCCCCAACCAGAGGGCGCATACGGAGAAAAACAGCATGAGCTGCACCATTCCCCCCGCGGTTATCGATCAGGTTGTCGCCTTTCACGGCCACCGCTGCCCGGGCCTGACCATCGGGATCCGCGCAGCCGAACTGGGGCTGCGGGAACTCGCTCCAGCCACCGCCACCCTGGTGGCGGTGGTGGAAACCGATATGTGCGGGGTTGACGCCATCCAGTTTCTCACCGGTTGCACCTTCGGCAAGGGCAATCTGATCCACCTCGATTACGGCAAGATGGCCTTTTCCTTTTTTGACCGCGCCGGCCAAGGCGGTCTGCGCGCCGTGCTCAAGCAGGATGTCTGGGCCGGGCGCAATGGCACCCTCACCCGTTTCATGCAGAAACTGACCACCGGCGCGGCCACCCCGGAGGAACAGGAGGCGGCGGCCGCTCTGCGCGCCGATATCGAGCGTACTTTCATGGAGCTCGATCTTAACGCCATGTTCACCATCACCGCCATGCAGCAGCCCCTGCCTCGGCCGCCCCGCATCCTGGCGAGCCTGCCCTGCGCCCACTGCGGTGAGATGACAATGGAATCCCGCACCCGCCGGCTGCACGGCGATACCCTCTGCATCCCCTGCTTCGAGGCTCTGGACCGCAGAGTGATAAGGCCCGTCTGATGGTGTCCGAGCAAGTCTGACCAGTTGCCAGGCCGTTGACTTTTTTGCCCGTCAATTTTTTTCGGAACTTTTTATGCTGGGCGTCCTCTTGCTAAGACGAAAGAATAGTGCGCTGTCCTTCCGGGCCTTGACCCGCGGCGCTCCTCACCAATTCTGGAGAGAATCACCATGAAACGCGTTCTTCTTTTTCTGATGACCAATATCGCCGTTCTGCTGGTATTGTCGATCACTGCCCGCCTGTTCGGCATCGACCGTTTTCTTACCAGCAATGGCCTCAACATGGGCATGTTGCTTTCCTTTGCTGCCCTGATCGGTTTCGGCGGTTCCTTTATTTCATTGCTGATGTCGAAAAGCATGGCAAAGTGGAGCACCGGGGCCAGGGTCATTGTCCAACCAGCCTCCAGCAGCGAGGCCTGGCTTGTTGACACCGTTGCCAGACTCGCAGACAAAGCCGGACTGCCGAGACCCGAGGTCGCCATTTATGAAGGCGCCCCCAATGCTTTTGCCACCGGGCCGAGTAAATCCAATTCGCTGGTTGCCGTCTCAACCGGGCTGCTGCAAAGCATGAACCCACGACAGGTGGAAGCCGTCCTCGCCCACGAAGTGGCCCATATCGCCAATGGCGACATGGTAACCCTGACCCTGATCCAGGGCGTGGTCAACACCTTTGTCATCTTTCTCTCCCGGGTCGCCGGCTACGCGGTGGACAGTTTTTTGCGCAGGGATAACGAGCAATCATCCGGACCAGGCATCGGTTATTTTGTCGCCAGCATCATCTTTGAAATCCTCTTCGGGGTTCTGGCCAGCATTGTTGTCATGTACTTCTCCCGGCAGAGGGAGTATCGGGCAGACCGGGGCGCAGCCGAACTGATGGGCGATCGCCGCCCAATGATCGATGCCCTGCTGGTGCTGGGCGGTATCGGCACCGGCGATCTGCCAAAGGAAATGGCGGCCAGTGGTATTGCCGGTGGCGGGATGATGGCGCTGCTCAGCAGCCATCCACCGATCGAGTCGCGGATTGCCGCTCTGCAAGCGGATTCCTGACCCCAGAAAACAAAAAGGGTGGATATGCCCATCTCCACCCTTTACCAACCATTCCTAGCTGCTCGCACAGATTTTTTTGGATCGCCTCATCTCCTTTCCGGCTTTTCCCCTTCCTCTGGCACACACAGACAGTCAAACCATTCCTCACCTTCGCTATTCGTTCGCCATTCCATATTGCAAACACACGTTTGCCGTGGCTTGTCGCCGGGTTTTGGTGGTGGCGATTTCATATTTTTTCGTTTTGCCGTAATCATTAGTAACCTCCTTGCCACATCCGCTCTTCAGCCCCGGATCAACAGCATTCCTCCATATGGAAATGCGTGCCGTCAAGGCTGACAAAACTGATATTCGACGGCTCCGGCAAGCCAGCAATCTTCCATGCCACCATCGGGTTGCCGAAGCTGTCGCTCACGCATTCCCGCTGATGACGGAGGCTCTTACATACATAGTTCAAGATAGGAAAAACTTGATGCTTTGCATAATAATTCCTTATGAACCGTATGATTGCCAACTTTTCATCGGAAAAATCCGTCACCCCTTCGCGTCCCGCCAGTACCCTGGCTACATCCTCGCTCCAATCAGCTGGATCGACCAGAAATCCTTTTGCATCAACCGCAGGTTCGTAATTTATGCAATCTGTTGTTTTCATGGGATACCTCCTGCCCTTACCCCCTCACCGTCTGCACCAGGGAAGAATTTCTTTTCGCCTCTTACGCAAACAATAATTATTATCAGCAGCTTTGACAATGGAGAATTCCGCCCTGCTCCACTTTCCTGTGAACAAAAATCACCGCTGCCAGCACGGAAGATTCCAGAAACTGGCCATCATGGGCACAGGCACGCTGCTCCGCTACTTAAGGGAATACGGAGAAATCGGTCAATAATCGAGATTTTCAACTCCCGTCTTCAGGGGGCTGCCACCCCGCACGCGCTGCAGCATGGCGGAAACAACCTCCAAATCGTTGTCAAAAGAGCCATGGGTCAGCCTGATTCGGCCGGGCCCGGTGGGGACGTATTCTCTTTTCCTGGTATGCGCACTGAGAGTCATTTTTCTTGGCGAGCACAGACCAGTCCGCAAGGGCCTGCTCCGTGGTCAGATCGCTGGCCCACTGATCCTGCGTTCGGCCCTTTGTTTTCCAGGACCATTCCATCCCGAGCAGCGGGGTAAAGAGGGGATGAATGTCATTTCTCGAAAATAGGGGGCCAGCAGGCGGATGCGGGTGAGAGAGTCCTCGTAAGTGAGGATGGCGAAACCATGGTAACCCCAGGCCGGGTCCCAGGAATTTTGCACGATAAAACCGTCCCCGGTGAAGCCGACCACGGCAAATGCATGCCCTCCAACCTTATTCGAGTCCCGGGAGATGAGCACCGGCTCCTTGCTCTTTTCCAGGAACCACCCCTGTTGTTATCATCATTTTTTCTCCTCGTACCCGAACCACTTTTTCAGCCGTTCCCGCAGCAGAAAAATCAGCAGTCCGAAAACGAGCGCCAGCACCGCCCCCCAGAAATCGAGAAAATTGTCCCAGAATACCTGCCAGAGCTCCTTGAGACGTTTTTCCCCGATTTCCTTGACATCAACCTCCACCCTGACATCCAGGGTTTCCACCGCCCTGGGGATAGGGGCGCCGCTGCAGTCAGGGGAAGCAAAGAGGTGGACTTCGGCGCCGACTCGAAAAATCCCCGCCGAAATCGGGATCAATTGGAACCGTACCTCGGAACCAGTGGGGTGAATTTTCATGCAGATGCCAGTGGCCGGCTCGATCTTCAGACCGTTTGAGAAGGGGGTGACGCGCGCGGTTTCGCCGACGGCCGGCAGGCTGCCGACGGTGTGGTGCATCTCTTCACGGAAATGGGCCGCATAGCCGGGAAAGCCGATCCATACCCGCAGTTCACCCGGCGATCCGGGAATTCTGAGCAGGGCATCGGCTGCCAGTTCCACCTTGTAGTTGTCGGGACGCGTTTTCTCAGCGCCGGTGGCTGCCCCTGGAATCGTCTTTTCCGCCATCGCCGGGGCGGGCGCCATTTCCTCCTGCGGAGAACCGTTTTCACGAGAAGCGCTGTCAGGCGTTTTGCCGGCAGACGCTCCGATAATCGCATAGAGAGTCTCATCCGAGGGCCCATTCGACCGCGCGCCTTCCGGGGCCATGGCTCCCGTCTCCATCCTGATTGTCGACGCTCGCTTGGTGCTCGTGGGGGAAAGCAGGGGGGGCGCTGTCTTTGCCGAAGGAATTGCGGCCGGAGATTGCGTGGTCTCCTTTTTTTCAGAAACCAGGGCGGGTTCCCGGGTGGCGGCTTTTTCTTCCTCTTCCCTTGCCCGCAAGGCCGCAGCGTTGATGTGGATCTCGATTGGCGGGGGTACTTCGTCGGTCGCACCCACCACTTTTACCGATGTGGGAATGATCCGGACCGGTTCCCCCCTTCTGCCGACACAGGATGCAAGCAGAAGGGCGGTCAGACAGAAAAGCATGCAGCAGCAAAACCCTTTTCGATGGCGTGCTTCGGCGAAATTCTTCATTTGCGCTTGCCCCCGCCGGAAATGCGGCGTGAATCATGCGGCAGCATAACCCGAGGAGACAGACCGCCAACAGCACGTCCGCATCTGGACGGGGACCGCAGACTCTCGTACACTTCTCATTTCGGATTTCGTCCATGACATACCGCTGTCGGAGGAAAATCGACGGGGAAATCCGCAAAGCCCATCAATCCTTTATCGCAAACAACTCATCAATTTCATCGCCACCAGGCCTTTGCCTCAACCGACCGATGGTCGCCGCAAAAAAGTCTTTACTGAGTCTCTTGGAAAATGGACTTCGTCATGCCGATCGAGTGAAAAATACTTTGGGCAAGGATGAAGGTCAACAATCGTCCGCACCCGTGGCAGCGGTCCGGCGAGGACGATTTTGACCTGAAGACGCGGCACAGAGTGTTTTTCATCGCAGCAGATTTTCGTTTTGCAAGAGGCTTTAAAATCAGCATGAACCCTTCCTGACCGAAAATCAACTAAAAAAAATACACCAGCCGGCGAGGATCATTCGGGTTGCCGTTTTTGCCGGACATTGCTGCCCTTCTCCACCACCTCCATGCAAATCCGGGCGAGAAGTCTCCATTGGGAGGACATGCTGCCAGCCTGGGCGTTTCATCAGGGCAACCGGCAATAATATTCAGCCTTTCACTCTTTTTACCGTGCCGTCGCTGATCATTTGCTGCAACTGGGAAAGTAACGCCTTTTCCTCTTTGTCGATAATTCCGTCGGAGTGCGCCAGATCCATTATTTGCTGGTATTCGGTGTGTGTTATTTCCAGATCGGAAATCGCATGATTAATAAGAGACTTCAGGTCTGTTGCCGATAAACTTTGCTGTTGCATTACAATCACCCCTCTGAGTTGAAAATGATCTGTTCGCGGCGCACGGATGTGTCGCCGAATTTAGCCGACCCTGAAAAAAAAACAGGCAGTTGGCCGCAGGACTCGACGTCCCTGCCTTCGAGCATCATTCACGAGCTGACCCCAATTTTCCCCTCCCAAACTTCGTATCTTGACAGCCTAGATGCGCTGCAGGGTTTCATGCAGTTCTTCAGCGCTGTTGCCCGGTTTTTTCATCTTCCACCAGGCAAGTACCGCATCAAGGTGTTCTCTGACCTTCTCCATGGTCAGCCCGGTATATTTCTCCAGATACCCAGCCAATTGTGCCGGCAGCGCTGATACGCCTGCCGCTTTGCGTGCACTCTCATTCTGCCTGTCCCGGATTTTTTTCATCTGTTCAGGTGAAAAGACGGCCCAGAGTTCTTCCTTGAGGGCAGCCTGCTGCTCTTCCGGCATCTCTTTTTCGGCAAGCTGTTCGACGATGGAGAGGGTTTTCTCCTTTTGTTCCATGGTCAGGACGATTTCCCCGGATACGAGCAGCTGTTGCATGGCGACCAGCTCAGGGTCCGGCCGGGTGGTGAACAGACTTGTCATCCAGACCAGCATGGCAATAAGCAACCCGGCGATTCCGACAAAAAAGAGAGCGCTCAGGGCAATGACAACGATGGCGACTTTTTTGAAAAAACCCTTGTTCCCGACTGCTTTCTGGAAAACCGGCATGGCTGCCTGATTGAACATTTTTTTTGTAAATCCCATCTGATACTCCTCCTGACGTGCGTATGCGATCCCCGCAGCCGTGTTTCCTACGACGAGGGCGGCATGGTCACCTCCGCTGATTTGCCGACAGACCGGGCCCGGAGCATTTTTTCGCCTTCAACGATCAGGAAGGCGATGATGCCGGCCAGGATAATCCTGCCCCAGGCGCCGGAATCAATGGCAGCGCTCTGGAATAATCGGTTCATCACTGGGACATAGGTATATGTCATCTGCACGAGCAGCATCAGCGCCGCACCGCCGAACACCCACATGTTGCTGAAAAAACCAAGCTGAAAGACTGATTGGGTCAGGGATCGGCAGTTGAACAGATAAAAGAGTTCCATGACGACAAAAACATTGACCGCTACCGTCCTGGCCTGCTCAATGGTTGCCCCTCTCTTCAGTTCCCATTGAAAAAGAGCGAAGGAGGCAATGAGCAAGAGTCCGCCGACCAGCAAAATGCGACCGATCAGATCGCGGGTGAGAATGGGAGTGCGGGGATCCCTCGGCGCACGGGTCATGATGCCGGGCTCTTTTGGTTCGAACGCCAGCATCAGCCCGAGGAATCCGGCGGTGGTCATGTTGATCCAGAGGATCTGCACGGGCAGAATGGGCAGGGTGACGCCGAGAAAAATGGCGGCCATGATGACCAGTCCTTCCCCCAGATTGGTGGGCAGGGTCCAGACGATGAATTTCGTCAGATTGTCGAACACGCCGCGGCCTTCCTCGATGGCGGCCTCAATGGAGCTGAAATTGTCGTCGGTGAGCACCATGTCGGCCGCCTCCTTGGACACCTCGGTGCCGGTTATGCCCATGGCGACGCCGATATCGGCCTGCTTCAGGGCAGGAGCGTCATTGACCCCGTCACCGGTCATGGCGACAATATGGCCAGTGGCCTGCAGCGCCTCGACAAGCCGCAGTTTCTGTTCCGGCGCCACCCTCGCAAACACCGAGGTTTTTTCGACCTCTCTGGTCAATTCGCGGTCGGAAAGCGCGGCAAGCTCACGGCCGGTCAACACCCGCGGCCTGTTGCTGCCCGAATCGCCGGTCTGCCCGTCCAGACCGATCTGTCCGGCAATGGCGGCTGCGGTGACGGCATGGTCACCGGTGATCATCTTGACCCGGACACCCGCGGCATGGCAGGCCTTGACCGCCTGCACCGCCTCGACCCGCGGCGGATCGATCATGGCCATCAGCCCGATAAAAACAAGACCATCCCGGACATCGTCGTGGGAGAGGGTGCCGATCGCGGTCGCCACATCTTTCCGGGCAAAGGCAAGCACCCGCAAACCCTTTTCCGCCATCGCCCCGACCTGCTGCAGAATCCCATCCTTCAAGAGGCTTACGGCGGCGCCGTCCGGGCCGAGCATTGAACCGCACCGCTCAAGAATCGTTTCCGCGGCCCCCTTGAGGTAGATGACATGGCCGTGTTCTTTATTACCCTGATGGAGGGTTGCCATGTACTGATGTTGCGATTCAAAGGCAAGGGCATCAATACGGGGCAAACTCTTGGCCAGTTCGGCAGAATCGAGCCCGGCTTTGACTGCCGCGACCAGCAATGCCCCTTCGGTGGGGTCACCCTGCACCTGCCATTCATTGTCGTCGTTGGTGAGCACGCTGTCATTGCAGAGTGCCCCGGATTTCAGGCATTCGGCTAAGGCGGGAAAATTCGCAGGCAGAGACGGGGTCTCGTCCTGCAGAATCTGCCCGCCGGCAGGGTTGTAGCCGCCCCCTGTCACCTCATACAACAGACCGCCTGCCATAATCTCCCGGACGGTCATCTGATTTTCGGTCAGCGTCCCGGTTTTATCCGAACAGATCACCGTGGTGGAGCCCAGGGTTTCCACGGCCGGCAGCTTGCGGATGATCGCTTTCCGCCTGGCCATGCGGGAGACGCCGATGGCGAGCGTGATGGTGACCGCTGCCGGCAGTCCTTCCGGAATAGCGCCGACCGCCAGGGCAACGGCAGCCATGAACATCTCAAAAAGCGGCTGGCCGCGCAGCATTCCCACCAGTACAGTCACCGCGGCAAGGGCCAGGATGGCATACAGAAGGATATTGCTGAACTGGCTGATCTTGCGGGTAAGCGGGGTTGCCAGTTCATCGGCGGCGGCGATGAGTTCCGAAATCCGCCCCACTTCGGTATGGTCACCGGTGCCGGTGACAATGGCAACCCCGTGTCCGTATGTGACCAGGGAGGAGGCGTATGCCATATTGTTTCGGTCGGCAAGGGGCGTGTCCGGGGCAAAGACCCCTTCCTTTTTCTCCACCGGTACGGATTCGCCGGTCAGGGCTGACTCATCGATGCGGAGATCCCGTACCCGCAGAAGCCGCATGTCCGCCGGCACCTTGTCGCCGCTGGCCAGCAGAACAGTGTCGCCCGGCACCAGCTCCGCTGCGGGAATACGCCTCTTCTCACCCTGCCGCCGCACCGTGGCTTCGTTCGTCATGGTGCGGGCCAGGGCGGCCAGGGCATTGACTGCTTTTGCCTCCTGCAGATAGCCGATAACGGCGTTGACCAGCACAACGCCGAAAATAACCCCGGCATCAACCCACTCCTGCAGAAAGGCGGTAATGCTACCGGAGACGATCAGGATGTAGACGAGGGGCTGGTGAAACTGGAGGAGAAAACGCAGCAGCGGCCCCTTTTCCTTTTTGGCGGTAATGGTGTTGGGTCCATGGGAGGCCTGCCGGTGCTGAATTTCAAACTGATCAAGGCCGTTTTCCAGATTGCCGCCAAGAAGCTCGATCACCTCTTCCTGCGGCAGATGGTGCCAGTGTTTGCCAAGTAAAGTACCCATGAAGCTGTTCCTTTATAAAAAGGCCGGCCACTGCGAAATGGGCAAGGAGGGAAAACCCGCAGTGTCCGGCCCGGGGAGGGTTCGTGTGGCCGGTGCACCGCGGCCGGGACAGAGTCGCGGCGCTGCGGACCGGAATTAATCGCGATGGCTATCAGCGGATGCGCTGCCCACCAGCATTCTCTACCCGGGTGCTCTCTGTCCGAATCGACAGCGCTGGGCATTACCCGTAACTGTGCAAACCGGAGAGCAGGTAATTCACGCCGTAATAGGTGAACATGACCGAGGCAAAACCGATGATGGAAAACCAGGCGATACGGGTGCCGCCCCAGCCCATGGTAAAGCGGAAATGAAGGGCGGCAGCGTAGATGAACCAGGTGATGAGGGACCAGGTTTCCTTGGGGTCCCAGCTCCAATAGGTTCCCCAGGCGGAGTTGGCCCAGACCGCGCCGGTGATGATTCCGGCCGTCAGCCAGAGAAAACCGAACACCAGGATCTTGTGGATAATGCTGTCAACTGTCTTCAGGTCCGGGAGTTGCGCCAGAAAAGGCCCTTGCGCCTTCTGCTCGTTTGCCCGGTTTTTCAGCAGATAGAGGATACCAAACCCGCACGCCACGGCAAAAGCCGCGTAACCGATGAAGCAGGTAACGACATGGGCGATCAGCCAGTTGCTCTGCAGAGCCGGGATAAGCGGTGTTATCTCAGGGTTTTTCATTTCCGCAAGGGCCATGGCCATGGCGGCAAAGGGCATGGCAAAGGCGCCGAGAAAGCGGTTTTTGTAGACAAACTCCAGCCACAGATAAACAACCGCGATGGACCAGGCAAAAAAGACCAGCGATTCATACATGTTGGACAGGGGAGCGTAGCCGATCCCCATCCGATGCGACTCAAACCACCGGAGACCGATGCCGGCCGTGTTGATGAAAAGGGCGCTCGCCGTTACCGCAGTGGCGACAGGACCAAGCCTGGCCGCCCGAAACACGAAAAGGCCGATGTAGATGGCGGCTGACAGCAGGTAGGCGAATGTCGTTAATCCCAACAAATGCGAACTGTCCATTTTTTCACCCTCTCTCTTGCTCTGTTCCGGAAAAAGATACCCTTGGCGAAGCGGATTGCAGCCAGGTCCCCAACTCTGGTCTAACGTGAATTATCGACATCACGCCTTTTCCTTATTCTGTTTTTTCGAATTGGCCCGACCCTTCTCATCTCAACAGCTCTTCTGATGGCGCGGACGAGTGTATCCAAACAGCGGGAAAGGGCCTCGATGCAGTCATGCCCGTCATTCTCAGCCAGCAGCTGGCCGGCTCCTTTCATCTTGGCGCTCATCCGACATCGTTTATCAAGACCGCCCTTCGGGCCATTCATATCTGAAAAAGTCACGGTGACACGGGATACCGTCCCATTAAACCGGCTCAGGGAAAACCGGAGCAGTCGCTCGGCTCTCAGCGTTGCCTCCTCATCCATACCAGCCTGGTTGTTGTTGACCTCAAGATACATGTCACACCCTCTGCAAAGAATTCGCGGTTGGTAATGAACACTATAAGGCCAAAAAACATTTGAAACAAACAGAAAAAACATGTATTACTTTTCGAAAAAAACGAAATATTATTTATGGAATGGCTCAACTATCATCATCTCTATTACTTCTGGTATGCAGCCAGAAACGAGAGCATCAGCAGGGCAAGCGAGCATCTCCGTCTGGCGCCTTCAACGATCAGCGCCCAGGTGGCAAAACTCGAGGACATGCTCGGCGGCAAGCTGTTCATGCGGGTGGGGCGAAACCTTGAACTGACAGAAATGGGACGGATCGTCTATCGCTACGCCGACGAAATTTTCTCATTGGGGCAGGAGTTGCTCGACACGGTAAAGGGCAGGCCGGTTTCCGGCCCCTTGCGTCTGGTGGTCGGGATTGTCGATGCGCTTCCCAAGCTGGTGGTCAGAAAGCTCCTGGAACCAGCAATGAATCTTCCCGAAGCCATCCGCATCGTCTGCCACGAGGGCAAGGAGGAGCAACTGCTAGCCGAACTCTCGGTCCATGGCCTTGACATTGTCCTGACCGACACCCCGGTCAAGCCAGGCTTGAGCGTCAAGGCATACAGTCACCTGCTCGGCGACTGCGGCATCAGTTTCTTCGCCACCCGCCAGCTTGCCGACCGGCTGCGAGGTGATTTTCCCCGATCACTGGATGGCATGCCGATGCTGCTGCCCTCCCCCATGTCCGCCCTGCGGGGGGCCCTGGACCAGTGGTTCGATTCCATCGGCATCCGGCCGGCCGTGGTCGGCGAATTCGACGATCAGGCCCTGCTCAAGACCTTCGGCCAGGCCGGGGATGGCATCTTCGCCTCTCCTACAGTCATTGACGAGGAAGTGCAACGGCAACACAATGTCATCATCCTCGGGACAACCAATGTCGTTCGGGAACAGTTTTACGCGATCTCGGTTGAGCGGATCATCAAGCATCCGGCAGTGGCGGCCATCCAGAAGGAAGCATGCAAATCCATATTTGTGGCCAAAAAAGGGGGATAACACCCCCTAACAAAGGCGGCGCCCACTGGAGATGCGCGCCGCCCCGGGTCGTTTCTGGTATCTCGGCCAGGGCTGCCCCCAGACCGATAACAGAAATCAGGAAACCTGCTCAAAGATATGGGCCTTGGCCCCGCATATCGGGCATTTGTCAGGGGGATGTCCGAATTCAATATGTCCGCAAACCGGACACAGATAAAAGCTCGCTTCAGCCAGATCCTTGCCGCTTGCAACCGCCTCCAGCGCTTTATTGTAAAGCTCGGCATGGACGGCTTCCGCTTTGACGGCAAACTTGAACATCACCTTCGCCCGATGTCCTTCCTGTTCAGCCTGATCCACCATCGGGGGATACATGTCGATAAACTCATGGGTCTCGCCGTTAATCGCCTCCTGGAGATTCTCCGCCGTCGAACCTATTTTTTCCAAAGCCTTCAGGTGCCCCTCGGCATGAATCCTCTCCGCCTCCGCCGTTGTCCTGAACAATCGGGCAACATTGGGATACCCTTCCTTCTCGGCTTTTTTGGCAAAGGCCCGATACTTCTGGTTGGCCTGGCTTTCTCCGGCAAAAGCATCCATAAGATTCTCGGTTGTTGATGGCATGATTCCTCCTTGTTTTTTGCTGGTCATAATGGTCGAAAGCAGGTTTGAACGTGACTGATTTCCGCAAATTCTCGCCATGCAGATGAACAGGGACAGACATGATCAGAGAAGGGACACGGATCAGGTGCGACAGTCCTCTCCTCGGGCTGATCACGTTCCGGCGATACCGGAACTTCTTCTATCATGTTTGAAGTTGCGAGCTGCGTCAATGATTTTCAGTTCTGCAAACCTCCACCGGGGGAATGTAGCGCACCAACGATGCGTTTCGTGTGCCGACTCAGCCTAAGAGCGAGCAGGCTGCCGCGATGCGGCGATATACTTCTTGAAAATCAGAAAAAATACGACGGTGACAAAGATAATACTCAGAAAATTAACAGCCCCGAGAAAGGCACTGGAGAAATAGAGCTTATACACCATTGTACCCAAAACCTGGGTACCAACAAATCCTCAGACCATTCCCCACTGCGCCGGAGAAAAATCGGCAGACAAAAATTCCTTTCCCAAATATTCTCTCAACCAGTATGTGGCACCAATAAACCACACCATTGCTCCTGCGTAAGAAACAACCATGGTCAGAAAAGAGACCATGGACAGATCAACACCGTAACTCTTACTGCTGAACATCATGAGCTTGAAAGAACTGAAACCGAGAAGGCACATGGGAGGGATGAACAAAAAATAGGCCGGCAGAATGTGAACGGTTGGCCTGCTTGCCGATTTTACTCGCTGGTATACCAACACGGCCATCTTCAAGGCAAAAACAATCACCCCGACAGTTAATGAGATGGCGGTCATAATAGCTGTTGCGCCGGAAATAAAGGGATTCGCCGCGGCATTGACCAGACTCGAACCAAGCAACGATACGGCGCCAAGGGCCAACACGTCAAGGAGCCAGCCGAAATTCAAACTCTGATAATCAACCTTTCTTGTCAGGAAAACATGGCCGGCTTTCATTTCCAGGGCAAGCAAAGGGAACCACAAAAGGCAGAAGATTACAAATGCCGGGGTCATCAGGGCCTGCATATTCTCCGTTATCTGCGGCACAAAAAAGCTTACAGGGCCAAAGAGGACAATCATCGTCATCGGCAAGGAGATGAGCGGTGAAAACAGCGATGCATTCGTCTGAGGATTGTGGAGGATCTCCGTAAATGACCCGGAAGTGGTGAGCCATGTCATAAGCTCGCGAACAAAACAGGCCGTCAGACTGAGGTGGATAATAACAAAGCTCCCCATCACGGCAATCAGGAACCAGGCGGCTATATACTCCATACTCTGATTCGCTACGAGTGCCAGATCACCCAGGGAAATCTCCTCGTCGCTTTTAAAAATATTCACTTTCAAAAAAACATAGGGCATCAGGGCAACCCCGGCTGCCGCCAGTGTTCCCTGAAATTTCAGGGGGGTGAATTTCATTGGAATTACCTCCTCTTTTAATAGGTGATTACCTTGTCGCTGGTCATGATCAGACGATAGAGGTCGATCTGCTTTGCGCGCTGGTGGTAGCTATCCTCCACTCCATGGAGATCAAGGAGTTTGCCTCAGGCTTGGAGGATCCCCTCAGAAAGGGTGAAAAGCTTCGCCTGTTCACTTATGGGATATTTCTCCGTGGACAGGGCGACAAAATTCACAGAGGGTCCATTGAGGAAAATCGTGACGTCGTCCATCTGCTCCAGCATCAGATTTCCCATCCGGAAACAGTTCCAGAGGATCTCTGGATTGTCACTGCAGGCGATCAGGGTGATATTCATGCTTTTTCTTCCTTATGATTTAAAGTTTTGCCGCAAGATACTGCTCCAGTTTTGCACTATCCCCGGCAATGTCCAATGGTAACAACTCATCATCAAATAACACATTGGTTGAGCTTTTAAAATTATAGGATTTTGCCTCCTCGGAATCGGTCCGAAGAATCCTGATCGCGAGATTGCTGCCGAATTTTTCCTTCATTTCATTGGCTACGCCTATAGCCTTTTTACAGGTTACTCAAGCCGGGTTGCCGCTGTGAAAAACAGTCAATGTGCTCATACCATCTCCTTTCGATTCTCTTTTTTGCAAGTATGCCGGAAGCGTAAAAGTCACGATTCCGACGGACCATGTTTTGCAACTCGTTATCTTCACTTTCCCGCCGCTATGCTGGGCGCCAGTGGCTTCCAGCAAACTGAATGACCCGCAAAAAAACCACCTGTGACCCTCCTTGTTTGCAAATATATACATATACACTTATATATTAATGTCAAGGAATATTCAAAATGATTGTTGAAATACCGGCACTCCGTTTTCGGCATGGCAGCCTCCGTGGTAAAGCAGGGGCACTCTGATCGTGTTCCGCACGCGCCAGCCCCCTGGTGAATACCGTCGCAGCTGCGATGACGACATCCATCACGATTGAGGAGATAGTTGTCTTTATCAATTTCAAATACTATGCAGGAACCTTAAAATGGGCCAAAGAATGTAACCTTACGGAAAAACACCTCCGCCGGCGGGTTTTGCGGCCCTGAGACTGCAACCCCGAAAAACAGCGGTCTCCTCATCCCGGCTTGACCTTTTCCCTGTGCTGTGTCACCATGAAAAACAAAGGACAACGTTTCGGAATCCTGGCATTTTTTCTTTCAGCACCGGGGAGCACCATGCACAAGGAAATCGTCCCGGAAGACCTCACCCGCATCATCCGGCCCGGCTCGCGGATCTTTCTCGGCTCCGGCTGCAGCGAGCCGACCCTGCTCGCCGAACAGCTGGTGCTGCGCAGGATCCAGTTCACCGACTGCGAGATCGTCCATTTTCTCACCCTGTCGGACAATATTTTCTTCGACGAACGGGAGCCCTCGCTCTTCCGCCACCAGGCCCTCTTCGTCGGCCAGTCCATCCGTCAGGCGGTCAACGAGGGCAAGGCGGATTACATTCCCATATCGCTGTCCGACATCCCGAAGCTGCTCTCCTCCGGCCGGCTGCGCATCGACGTCGCCCTCCTTCAGCTCAGCCCGCCGGACGCCCACGGTTTCTGCTCGCTTGGCATCAACGTTGACATCAACCGGACCGCCTTTGACTGCGCCAAGATCGTCATCGCCCAGATCAACGACCGGATGCCGCGCACCAGCGGCGATTCCTTTGTCCGTTTCACCGATGTCGATTACTATTTTTACCACAGCGCGCCGCTGCTCGAATTCGCCTATCCGCCGCCGGATGGCGTCACCGAAAAGATCGGCGCCCACTGCGCCCGGCTCATTGAAAACGGCTCCACTCTGCAATTCGGCATCGGCGCCATTCCTAATGCGGTGCTCCGGCATCTCACCGACAAAAGCGATCTCGCCATCTTCAGCGAGGTGCTGTCCGACTCGGTCATCGAGCTGGTGGAGTCGGGCCGGGTCAACTGCCAGCGCAACATCCACCCGCACATCATGACCTCCTTTGTCATGGGCAGCAGGCGGCTCTATGATTTTGTCGACCACAACCCCTTCATCGAGTTTCACCCCACCGCCCGGATCAACAACGTCGCCAACATCGCCCAGAACAACAAGATGGTCTCCATCAACGCCGCCCTGTCGGTGTCGCTGACCGGCCAGGTCAATTCCGACAGCATCGGCCCGACCTTCTACAGCGGCGTCGGCGGCCAGCTCGACTTCACCCGCGGCGCAGCCCTGTCCCAAGGCGGCAAACCGATCATCTGTTTGCCGAGCATCACCAACGACGGCAAAATCTCGCGCATCGTCGCCACCCTTGATGCCGGCTCCGGGGTCGTGATTCCGCGCAGCGACGTCCATTACATCGTCACCGAATGGGGCATCGCCTATCTTCACGGCAAGAGCATCCGCGACCGGGTCATGCAGATGATCGGTATCGCCCACCCGAAATTTCGCAAACAGCTGCTCGACGAGGCGAAAAACCTGCGCTATATCTATCAGGACCAGCTGCTCCCGCAGACCAGGGACGGCGTGGTCGTCGTCTATCCGGAACAGTATGAATGGTTTTTTGAGGGCAAGGACAGGACCTTCGTCTTCTTCCGACCGGTCAAGCCGACCGATGAACGGATGCTCCAGGAATTCTACTACGCCCTCGACCAGACCGACCGGAAACTGCGTTTCTTCACCCCGAAAAGCGCCTTCTCCCACCAGGAGACGCAATCAAATGTCAATGTCGATTACGAGACGACATTCGCCCTGGTCGGCATAGTCGGCAGCACCGACGAGCAGCAGCACATCGTCGCCATCGGCTCCTATTATCTGAATCGCTCTCTCAATCAGGCGGAGATCGCCTTCACCGTCCGCCGCGACTACCGCAATAAGGGGCTGACCCGTTACCTGGTGGCGAAACTGATCGATGTGGCCCGGGAAAAGGGGGTAATGGGCTTTACCGGCGAGGTGCTGAAAATCAACGACGCCATGCTCCACATCCTGAAAACCCTGCCGTATCGCATTTATTTTGAAAGCGAGGAGGACTGCCTGCTCTTTTCCTTCAATTTCGACGACCTGAAGGAAAAGGAAGACTGATTGCCCCGGACGGGACGAAAACAGGAAAAAAACAAGGGATGCCGCGGCGCTCAGCGCCGTTTTTTCGGCCACTTCCTGACAACCTGCATAATCTCGCGAATATAGGCGCATTCGCAGTCCGTCGGACAGGGCCGGATGTCCATGGTGTGGAGGCACATGCCGGCGCAGGCGTCGGTGCCGGCAAGCCGGCGCTGGCCGACCGGTCCGCTGTAGAGATGCCGCAGATCGCCGACGCTGATGGACATGGTGGTTCCGCAACGGTGGTTGAAAAGAAAGAGCCCTTCCAGCAGATCGTTCCAGAAGGCCTGGTAGCCGATCAGGGTGGTGGCGGGATCGGCGAGAAACAGCGACCAGTCGGCCCAGGCCTTCCCACACGATGGACATGTCTTGAAAATTTCGTTCTCCATGAATCTCTGCCTTCCCGGTGCCTAAGCGATCCGGACCGGAAAGCCGCCCCCCCTATCCCCTCGACTATTGCCAGCTTGGCCAGATCGTCAGTCATACTTTGTGGTACTACAGACACGAAACATCTGCAAGAAAAAAACATTTTGCCTCTTTCCCATGGGGCTGGTTCATCAATTGCGTTTACTCAATTCAGAATTGATGAGCCAGAGAAAAAAATCCAGTGTATATTTTCTGCGCATTCATTTTGTTTCCCCTTTATCTCGTGAGGAACTCCATGAAAACACATCGCGCTCCCCTGACCCTTCTTTTTATCGTCGCCCTTTTCTTCTTCCAACCGACCTGGCTCTGCGCCTCGGTGCATCACGGAAAGCCACCGGCATACGCCGCATATTCCGGCACCGGCGGTGAAGCAGCCGAAGAAAACACAGCAACAAATTACCAGGAAGAAAGCGGGGCTCTCATGGACGAGGCGGAAGGCACCCCAGGAGAAGGTGAGTATCTGCCCGAGATGGAGGAGGAGCAGGAAGCAACGGGCGATACCGGAGAGACCTATGTTCCCGAAACCTACGACGAGGGAACCGTTCCCATGGACGACGATGCGCTCCTGCCGGAAGACGAAGCCGAACTGCCTGAAGAGAATTACCTACCGGAAATGGAGGAGGCCCGCTGAACCGGGCCGGCCCCGTCACCTGCCTCCTGCGCCGCTCGCCATGGTCAAGTAGAGCAGAAAAAAAAGGGCGACAACAAGGGTGCCGGCCACCAACCAGCGCTGCAGCACCTTTTCCGCCCTGATCCTGTTTCCGGCTGCTCCCAGACAAACCGCGGCCCGGCCGGCCACCGACATGATCCGGCGCCGATGCTGCTCCGTCATGCGCGCCAGGACCGGACCAGCCAGAAGCAGCCGGTCCCCCTGCCGGTCCCACCATCCTCCTTCAACGGACGCCATTTCTTCCCGCCCTGCTCCCTTGGTCCTGCCTTGGTGCCGTTTTCTCAATCGCACCAGCAGCAAACCGCCACCGAAGCCAGACAGGACCGGCCCCAGGCCGGCGCCAACGGCTGCGACGGTGGCCAGAGAATCGCCCCCTCGCTTCATCCCGGCCGGAGTCAGCCAGATCAGAACCAGCGCCGCGACAACCAGCATGACCCAGGCAAGGCGTTCCATGCCGCTGATCCGGTGCGGCCGCATGGCAACCCGGTCGCAGCAATCGACAAAATGGACCATCAGCAGCATGGTGCCGGCTGCGGACAGGGGCAACAGGAGCGCGACCACCCCGGCCAGCCCGCCCGGCGTCTGCATCAGCATCTCCTTCACTCCGGCCTTGGCAATGGCGCCGCTGGTGCCGGGCAGACCGGCCAGGGCCAGGCAGGGAAACCAGATACCGATCCGCAGCAGCCATTTCCCCTTTCCCCCTCTCCCCGTTGCCGCCGCCAGGGCGGCGCCGAGAAAAAGCGCGCCCTTGGCCAGCCCGTGATGAAGGGCATAGAAGGAGGCAGCCTCGCCGGCCGCCCTCCAGTGCCCGGCAGCGGCGAGTCCGCAACCGACCAGCATCGTCATGGCCCCCATCTGACTGATGCTGGACCAGGCGAGCACCGTCTTGGCATCCTGTCGGGTCAGGCCGGCGATAATCCCATACAACACCGCAGCCAGGCCGGCCGCCATGAAGATCTCCCCCCAGAACGGCGCAGTCGGCGACCCATGGGGCAGAAAGCGGAGCCAGCCGAGCAACCCGGCCTTGATCATCGCCCCGCTCAGCACCGCGCTGGCCGGGGCCGGGGCCACCGGATGGGCGAGCGGCAGCCAGAAATGCAGCGGCAGAGCGCCGGCCTTGATACCGAACCCGAAAAAAAGCAGGACAAAGAGCAGGTTGCCGCCGTCGGCGGCCCGAATATCGGCAAAGGAGCTGCTGCCGGACCCATGCACCAACAGAAGCAGGGCGGCAAAGAGCATCACCTCGCCGACCACGGCAAGCAGCAGATAGACCGTGCCGGCCCTTAACGCCGCCCGGCTTTCCCGGTGAACGATGAGCCCATACGCGGCAAAGGTCATCAGGGAGAAAAAGAGATAAAAGCCAAGAAAATCCCGGGCCAGGATAAGGCCGAAATTACCACTCATGGCGGCAAGAAAACACCCGGCATAACGATGGCGTCTCCTGTCGGTCGCGAGATAGCCGACGCTGAAGAGGGCGGCGACTCCCCAGAGCAGAGCGGCTAAAAGGAGAAAGATCCGGCCCGGTTCATCAAGGCCGATCATGCCGCCCATGAAAAACCACGGCACCGCCAGACCCGTGTCCAAAGGAGCGGAGAGGGCGACCAGCAGAGCCGGCAACGGGGCAAGCGGCAGCAGTCGGAAGGCCGCAACGCGCAGCGGACGAAAAAGCAGCGCACAGCCGATCAGCAGCGGCAGGCCGGGCCCCAGGCAGAAAAAGAGAAACTGCGGCAGCGCGAGGACACCCTCATCCGTCATGGCCCATACTCCATGGCAACGATGAAGCGGACCCAGGCCAATGGACTGAAACGGCCATTGGCCAGCAGCCCGACGATGACCACTACCGCTGCGGTGACGAGCGGCGGCACCAGCAGCATCCAGTTTGTCTCCAGTCGGCCGGAGTGCCGTTCCGTCTGCCACTCGCCCTGCGGTTTGCCAAACCAGGCGGCAATGACGATCGGCAGAAAATAGGCGGCATTGAGCAGGCTGCTTGCGATCAGCACCGCCACCACCCAGGGCGCTCCGGCCGCCAGTCCCCCGAGGCCGAGATACCATTTACTGACAAAACCGACCATCGGCGGCACCCCGATCATACCGAGGGCGCCGACGGTAAAGGCGGCCATGGTCAGCGGCATCCGGCGGCCGACTCCGGCCAGCCGGCTGATGCGATGGATACCCAGGGTCTCGGCCAGATTGCCGGCGCAGAAAAAGAGGGTGATCTTCATCAGACCCTGGTGGACGAGATGGACCAGACCGCCGATGGCGGCCTGGGGTCCGGCCACGCTGATTCCCAGGGCGATGTAGGAGAGCTGGCTCACGGTGGAGTAAGCAAGCCGTCGTTTCAGATCATCCTCGCCCAGGGCGCGGAGCGATCCGTACAGAATGGAGAAGGAGGCGACCAGGGCCAAAGGAAAAAGCAGACCGAGTTTGCCCGCCAGTTCGACCCCGTAAACATCATGGACGATACGGATGATGCCGAAGATACCCGCCTTGACCACCGCCACCGCATGAAGCAGAGCACTGACCGGCGCCGGCGCGACCATGGCCCGGGGCAACCAGCCGTGCAGCGGCACAAAGGCGGCCTTGACCCCGAAACCGATCATAAAGAGGACAAAGATGGCAATCAGGGTCTGCTGATGGCCGGGATTGAGCGCAGCGAGCAAAGACGGACCAACGAACTCGACCGGACCGGCGATGGCGTGCAGCCAGGCGATGGCGGCGAAGAGCACCGCCCCGCCGGTCAGGGTGTAGGTGAGATAGATACGCCCGGCAGCCAGCGCCTCCCGAGTGCCCCGGTGGATGACCAGCGGATAGGTGGTCAGGGTCAGCATCTCGTAGAAGAGAAGAAAGGTGGGCAGGTTGCCGGCCAGGGCGATACCAACCGTCACGGTGACACAGATGCTGAAGTAGCCGAAAAACTGGCGCCGGTTCGGCGCATTCTCCAGATAACCGACCGCATAGAGGGTGGTGAGCAGCCAGAGGACGGTGGACAGGGTGGCGAAAAGAGCGGCCAGAGGATCGGCACGCAGCACCAGTTCGAGGCCGGGCAGGATGACATGGCGGCATTCAAATTGCCGGCCGGCTGCAATGCCGCCGATGAGAACCAGCACCAGCAGGAGCTTGATGATCGCGCCGCCGAGGTTGAGCAGGGTGCGGGGCCCCTGGCTTTTCTCCGGCAGGGCAAAGATGATAAGCCCCGGCACCAGCGAGCTGAGAAGGATGAGAAGAAGCAGGCCGCCACCGTTCATGCCTCGCCTCCCCCGCCAATAACCGGCCCTCCGCCGCTTTCAAGAAGCTCGAGGGGCAGGCCGGCAGAAAGACCGAGGAGCAGGGCGAGCAGGGCGAGAAACAGGGCCGCCCACTCCATGACCGGGGGCACCGCCTGCTGGTGGTAAGGAAACGGCGCCCGGTAGGTAAGAATCGGTTTGGCGATGCGGTAGACATAGGCGGCGGAAAGCAGACTGCCCAGCACCGGCACGACTCCCCACCACCACCGGCCGCCGGTCAGCGCCACCTCGAGCAGGAGCCATTTACCGACAAAACCAGCGCTGGGCGGCAGGCCGATGAGGCTGATCCCGGCCGTCACCATAGCCAGGGCCGCAGTGGGCAGCTCCTCTTTGATCCCGCTCAGGTCCTCGATGCGGTCATGACCAGCGTGGAGAAAGATGGCGCCGGCGGCAAGAAACATGGCAGATTTGGCGCAGGCGTGCGAGACGATGAGCATGACCGCCGCCTGCCAGACCAGGTCATCGCCGCCGGCCCCAAGCAGGGGCAGGGCGATCATGACTGAGCCGACCTGGGCCACGGTGGAATAGGCGATCAGCATTTTCAACCGCTGCTGCTGGAGGGCGAGCAGGGTTCCCCAGACCAGGGCAGCTGCTCCGAGCCCGCCCGGAATAATGGTGGCGGCGGTCGGCAGCAGGGGAGCAAAGACCTCGCCCCAGAACCGCAGCAGCAGATAGAGCGGCGCCTTGATGACCAGGCCGGAGAGAATGGCGCTGACCGGGGCCAGGGCATTGGCATGGGCCGGCGGTAGCCAGAAATGGAGGGGAAAGAGCGCGCTTTTGACCAGCAGGGCGCAGGTCAGCAGGGCGCAGGCGCTCCAGAAGAGCGGGCCCGTTGTCGCTGCCTCTCCCGCCGCCGCCATGTCCAGCACCCCGCAGCAGCGGTAGAGCAGGGCGACGCCGAGAAGAAACAGGGTGGCAGCGAGCACTCCGGCCAGCAGATAGCGCAGGGCGGCCAGCCGGGCCGCCGGTTTGCCGGAGAGGGCGGTGAGTAGCACGGCGGCAAGGCCGATCAGTTCCAGCGTGACGTAGATATTGAAAAAGTCACGGGAGAGGTAGAGACCGTTGAGGGCGGCCCAGAGCATCTGCCACAACGGCCTGAAAAAGCGGCTGCGCTCTTCGTGGCGGGCGGCGTCTCTGGCGATATCGATCCGCAGGGTAAAATAGCCATCGGCATAGATGGTCACCGCCGCGCCGACCAGGGCGGTCATGCCGATCATCAGCAGGCTCAGTCCATCCAGACCGAGCCGGATCCCGACCGGCACCGGCCAGCCGCCCACCGCCAGCTCCTGTGGCCCGGCCCGCAGGAGCAGACGGGTGACCAGCGGCAGGACGCCGCCATGCAGCAGACAGACGGCCCAGCCGGCAAGGCGACCGCTCCCCGGCACCAGAAAACTAACAATGGCGGCCAGGAGCGGCCCGAGAACCAAGGTGCTGGCCCAGCAGAGCATGTCGCCGTTCATCGGCCCTCCTCCTCTGGACGCCTCTGTTTCCGTCGCCTCCCGGCGGCGCGGTTGGATTGCTCCTGAACAAGGCAGGCCAGCACCAGGGCCACCGCGGTGGTGCTGATCGCGACAACGATGCCGGTCAGCACCAGGGCATGGGGCACCGGGTCAGGCGGCCCGTCACTTCGATACGCCCCCGCCACCAGGACGAGAAACACACCACTGGCCATCAGGTTGGCGCCGAGAATCTTACGCAGCAGGTGGGAAGAGCGCAGCAGACCGTGCAGGCCGATGACCAGCAGGGCAAGCCCGCTGTACTGATAGAAAACGGCCGTCTCCATCAGAATTCCCCCGCCTCCGCCGTCCTTCTTTCCTCATCTTTCTCGGGGCCGGCGGCCGGTGGCGTCGGTCGCCCCCCGGCATAGAGGGTGGCAAGAATGGCGCCAATGGAGAGGGCGGCGGCCGTTTCAATGAGCAGAATCCAGGCCCCGGCACCGACCCGCGGGTAACAAAGCAGACCGCCGTCCGGCAGCGCGGCCGCTGCGGCAAGAAGAAAAACAACGGGGCCGAAGACAAGGACGCCGCGCAACCCGA
>CAZUZJ010000008.1:0-23867 GCA_964624225.1 uncultured Desulfobulbia bacterium
TCAACCCGATCAAGACCCTGGATGGCGGCGAAGAGATCCTTGCCGCTGTGCCGGGCCCGGCCAAGTCCCTCCCGGGCGCCGGTGAACAGACATTCCATGACCAGCGAACTTTTCCCCGAGCCGGACACGCCGGTCACACAGGTCAGGGTGCCCAAAGGGAAGCTGGCGGTGATGTTTTTAAGATTGTTGATTCTGGCCCCGGTCAGGGTGATCCAGGCATTCTTGTCTGCTGGGCGGCGGCGCCGGGTGGGCAAGGGGATCTCCAGGCGGCCGGAGAGATAGCCGCCGGTCAGTGACTCTTCCTCGGCGGCGAGACCGGCCAGCGGGCCGTTGTAGATCACCTCGCCGCCATGAATGCCTGCGCCCGGCCCCATGTCCAGAACGTGGTCGGCGGCGGCAATGGTTTCGCTGTCATGCTCGACGACAATGACGGTATTGCCAATGTCGCGCAGGCTGGTCAGGGTCCGAATCAACCGTTCGTTGTCGCGCTGATGGAGGCCGATGCTTGGCTCGTCCAGGATATAGAGCACGCCGGCCAGGCGGGAGCCGATCTGGGAGGCAAGCCGGATGCGCTGGGCTTCACCGCCGGAAAGGGTCCCCGCGGTGCGGTTCAGGGAAAGATAACCGAGGCCGACATCGAGGAGAAAGGTGAGGCGATTGCCGATTTCTTTGATGATCGGGGCCGCGATGATCTCTTCCTGGGCAGAGAGGGAAAGCCTGGGCAGGGCTGCGGCAAGCACGACGATGCTCTGCCCGGTCAGCTCGTGAATCGCCCGCCCACCGACCCGCACCGCCAGAGCGGCTGGTTTGAGACGGGCGCCAAGGCAGGCCGGACAGGTCTGTTCGTTCATGAACTGGGCCAGTTCTTCGCGGGCGGTGCTGGAGGTGGTTTCCAGATAGCGGCGGGAAAGTTGCGGGAGAATCCCCTCAAACGGTTCCGCAGCGGTTAGAGTGCGGGTGCCCCGGACATAATGGAAGGGGATGGCCTCGTTGCCCGTGCCATGGAGGATTACCTGTTTTGCCCTGTCCGGCAGGTCAAGAAAGGACGTGTCCAGGGAAAAATCGTAATGCCGGGCCAGGGCCTCCAGCAACTGGGTGGAATAGGAGACGGAGGAGCGGCTGCGCCACGGCGCAATGGCGCCCTGGCGCAGGGTGAGACCGGGATCGGGCACCACCAGACGTGAGTCGAAAAACTGGTTCACCCCGAGCCCACCGCACGCCTCACAAGCGCCTTTGGGATTGTTGAAGGAAAAAAGCTGCGGGGAGAGATCGAGTTGGCTGATGCCGCAGCGGATACAGGCGGAACGCTGGCTGAAGAGTTTTTCCGTGTTCGACTCGGGTAAAACGGCCAGCAGCAGGCCGTCAGTGAGCTGCAGGGCCGTGGCAATGGACTGGGAAAGACGCTGGCGGGCATCGGCTTTGATGACGATGCGATCGACGACCGCCTCAATGGTGTGGTGTCTGGTTTTCGAAAGCTCGATTTTTTCCTCCAACCCGCGCAACTCTCCGTCTATCCGCACCCGGACAAAGCCGTCCCTGCGCAGTTTATTGAGCAGTTCCGCGTGTTCACCCTTACGACGGTCGACCAGGGGGGCAAGGAGCAGGCATTTTGTCCCCTCCGGCATGGCGAGCAGGGTCTCCATCATGTTCTCCAGTGACTGGGGCCGGATCTCTTCGCCGCAGTCCGGGCAGTGCTGATGGCCGACCCGGGCAAAGAGCAGGCGGAGATAGTCATAAATCTCGGTGATGGTGCCGACGGTGGAGCGGGGATTGCGACTGGTGGTGCGCTGTTCGATGGAAACTGCCGGCGACAAGCCTTCCAGGGAGTCAACATCCGGCTTGTCCAACTGGCCAAGGAACTGACGGGCATAGGTGGACAGCGATTCGACATAGCGGCGCTGGCCCTCGGCGTAGAGGGTGTCAAAGGCTAAACTTGACTTTCCGGAACCGGAAAGACCGGTAAAGACGATCAGCCGGTTGCGGGGCAGATCGACATTAATGTTTTTCAGATTGTGCATCCGGGCGCCCCGGATGCGGATATGGGTTGGTTCCATATTTTTTGAGGAGTCCGTGGTCAGGAATCAGGAGCTGGAACGTCCTATTCCAGCCAGGTATTGTCGGAATCATCAAAAGCCACGATTCCGACCGCCGGTGCATTGTAAATCGTTGAGTTCCCGTTTTAGCCCGCCATTGATAGCGTTTTTTTGCGAGACCATCAGGAATTCGGAGTTCTGGATTCAGAGTTCATTTTTATGAAATCGTGCCGCGAAAAAGCCATCGTGGCCATTGCCGGGCAGAAGCTCGAAAAAGCCGTGTCCATTTATAAAATTTTTCAGATATTGTGCAAGCTCTTCCGCTGGTGCGGGCGAAAAATCCGGATGGAGCCGCAGAAAGGAGGTCGCCACCTCCTTGTTTTCCTCGGGCTCGCTGCTGCAGGTTGCATAGAGCAACGCCCCGCCGGGAGCAACGAGGGAGGCGGCTGTCTGCAGGAGATTAAGCTGCTCCTGGTGATAGCGGCGCAGGTCCTCCGGAGATCGATTCCAGCGGATATCCGGCTGGCGTCTGATGACGCCGAGTCCGGAGCATGGTGCATCAACCAGTACCGCGGCAAAGCGCGCATCGCATGAGGCGGCAAAATCAGCCAAGGTGCTGTTCCGAGAAGCGATGGCCGCTTCAGGACTCATGCGATCGATGTTTTCCCGTAGCAGGGCAAAGCGCATAGCATTGGGCTCGATCGCCGTGATCCGTGATCCAGCGGGAACGAGCTGGGCGATCTGGATGGTCTTGCCGCCGACCCCGGCGCAGGCATCAAGATAGTGGCCGATGGGAAAGGGGGCGAGCAGCGGGACAATGAGCTGCGCTCCCTCATCCTGTACGCTGAAAAAACCCTGGTGGTAGCCTGGTATCTGGCTGATCGGCCCACTGAAATGAGGGAGAAGAACGGCATCCGGTGCCAGTGTGCCTGCCTGGGCGACAATGCCTGCGTCCCGGGCACGGAGCAGGAAGTCATCCCGGGAAATGCGGCGGCTGTTGATGGCGAGGGACAAAGGCGGCCGGCTGTTGTTGTGCAGGCAGAGGGAAATTGTTTTTTCCAGGCCGTAGCGACCATGCCAGCGTTCGAAAAGCCAGTCCGGATGGCTGTGGGCAATGGCAGGGGCGATGTCCGGGTTGTTCCCTGGAGAGGCGGACAGGCCAGGAGTGCCGGCCAGGGTGCGCAGCAGTCCGTTGACAAAACCGACAAGCCACTTTGGCTGGCGGGCGGCGTGCAGGGCCTTGATTGTTTCATTTACCGCTGCGGATGGCGGGATCCTGTCCATGAAGACGAGTTGATAAAGGCCGACGCGCAGGGCCTGCAGGGTCATTGGTTTCATCCTGGTCAGCGGGTGACGGGAGACCCGGGCCAGGAGAAAATCGAGATAGCGTTGGTGGCGAAGAACGCCGTAAACAATGGCCATGACGAGCTGGCGATCCTGAGCGGGACAGTGGCGCTCGGAAACGAGCTGATCCATGATCTGGTCGACCGGATTGTCGGAATCCTGGCGACGGCAGAGAATTTTGATGGCGAGATGCCGGGGGGTGCTTTGCATGGTTTAATTTGTTTTACTGGTCTGGTTGGTCTGGTTGGTCTGGTTGGTTTTACTGTTGAAAACGGTCTGACGAATGAGACAAACAAGACCAATCAGACTAATGGGACTATTTTCTCAGCCCGATGACCGAACAAAACCTGCCGGTCTGTTTTTCCCGGCGATAGGAAAACCAGTTTGGACCACAGACCGTGCAGCGATCCGCGCAGCTGATGGCGTCCGGGCGGACCCCGCTCGCCATCAGCTGCATGCGGCTGATGGCCCAGAAGTCAAAATGGGCGTGGCGGCGCTGAAACGGGTGAAAGGCGGCCGGCAATTCCCGTTCATAGTGGATGAATTCGGCACAGCATGGGCCAAGGGACGGGCTGATGGCCGCGAGCATATCGGCAGGACAGCAGCCGAAATAACGCTGCATGGCGCTGATGGTCTCGCCGATGATTCCTGCGACAGAGCCGCGCCAGCCGTTGTGGATGTTGGCCACCACCATCCGGCAGGGATCATGGAGCATGATGGCCTGGCAGTCGGCCTGCTGGACCATGAGGCCGATGCCGGCAATGTCGGTGATAAAGGCGTCACAGTCCGGCACTTCCTCATCGTCATCTGGTTTTTTGGTAATGACATGGATCGCGCTGCCGTGGATCTGGCGACCGGAGACAAGTATGTCGGCGCCGATTTTATCCTTGATGCGGGCGCGGTTGGCGCGGACTGCCAGGGGATCATCGCCTACCCCGAAACTGACATTGAGGGCGGCGTATGGCGGCGCACTGGTTCCGCCATGGCGGGAAAAAACGCCGTGGAAAACCGATTGTTCCGGGAAAAGACCGGCAAAAAGAAAAGGAGTGAGCATAGCACACCGTTCAGGTCAGCAGAAGTCTGCTGAAATGGAAAAAGGGGAGAGCGGACCGGCATCATTATCAGCCGAACCTCTCCCCCCTTTGCAACAAACGAAACGGCGCCACGATGTTGCCGCCGTCGGACTGCGGACGAGACAACGGTTTAGAAGTATGCCTCGAAGGTCACATAAACCTGGTCGGCATCCTCAACGGTCGGCATCATGGTGCCCCAGGCAACAGCCTCGGCATCATCCATGTCATACGGCTGGAAATTCCAGTCGGAACCGCCGGTGTAGTCATACTCATAGTGCTGATAACCGATGCGCATAAAGGTTTTGGCGAACTTGGAAATCGCCTCGCCGGTGGGCAGATCCCAGATCAGGTAGGCCTCGTAGACGTCGCCACGGGTGGCAAGCTTGCCGCTGTAAATATCGTCATGACCAGGGGCCATGCCGATCCAGTACTCGGAACCGTGGTTGTACTCAAGACCCAGTTTCAGGCCAAGGTTGTCGATGTCATAACGGGCGCCGACCCAGATGTTGTAGCCGTTTTCGGAGTCATCGTTGACGGTGCCGGCAAACATGTCATTAAACATGCCGGTGTCGTCATCCGGCATGGTCTTGCTCCAGCCGGCGGCGATGAAGTAGTTAAGATTCTGCCACTTATCCTCATAGACAGCAGAGGTGTGGAGCAGGTCACCGACGTTCTGGCGGCCGCCCATGAAGGCATCGTAATAGGCATTGAGGTTGGGATCGTCAAATTCGGGGAAGTTGAAGGCGTTAAAGACCATGAAGGACTGGAGATAGAGAAAACGGCTGCCCTTGTTGTAGATATCCCAGCTTACCCCGGCGAAATCGGTGTCATCGATGTTGGAGCCGTCATCATAGAGCAGACTGTTTTCAAAGCCGCGACCATAGCAGATGCGGACCCGACCAGGGGCGTCCTGGATGCCGAAGAGATTGGCGTAGGCATAGCCGAGGGAGAGGCCGTCAAAGGGCCAGTCCATGTATGCGGTGGGGGTGGCCATCCGCTCGTCGAGCCCCATGCGCAACTCGGAGGCCGGACCGTCTGTGGTGGGCCGACGGCCAACGGAGAACCAGAAGGGCTGGCCGCCGATGTTGTTCCAGTTGACATAGGCGCGGTCGACCCGCAGGGTGGAGTCTGCTGGCTCGCGGGAGGAGGTGCCGTCAAAGGAGGGATAACCGAACTGGGTCAGCTCGCCGGGAATGGTGTTGGTGCCCCAGGATTTGAACATGGCCAGGCGCCCTTTGAACTCGACATTTTCGGTGGCCATCACCCGCATGTTGAGGCGGAATCGGTTGGTGAAGAGGCTGGTGTTCTCCATTTCATCCGGCGCAAATTCCGGAGCGATGGTACCGCCGCTCATCATGTATTCCATGAAGTTGGTCATGGGAGCGGTTACCAGATCATTCTTGTAGTAGTCGTAACGGGCGCGGAAATCGCCGGACAGCTGGAAGCGGGAGGCCAGATCCCATGCCTCGCTGCGTTCGTTCAGATCGTCAAAGGCGGCGTCCTGCTTGTTCTGCATGGCCTCAAGCTGCCGCTTCAGGTCGGCGATCTCCTGCTGGGCCTTGGCATCGGTGCCTTGGCCTTCCTGCATGGCAGCCATCTGCGCTTTGAGGTTGTTGAGTTCCCGAGTGAGCCGGTCAACCTGGGCGGCCAGGTCATCGGCGGCATTCATGCTGCCTGCGCCGGCAACCGCCGGCAGGGCGATGAGGCTGGCAAGGGCGAGTGTTGAGATTTTTTTGAGCATATCTCCCTCCGTATAAAAAAAATTTTGCAGACATGGCGTCTGCCCCCCCCAAAATGCCTTTGCGGCCGGAGAATTCCTGAGAGGCTGGATTTTCCCGACCGCATTCTGCATTTTAGTCTTTAATGTATCTCTATCGCGACGAATGGGGAATGTCAACAGGAAAAATGGCAAAAACAGGGGGTCAGGAGGCAGGGATCGAGCATCAGAAAAATCAAGTCACGATCCGTTTCCCTTCATGCTGTCTCCAGGCGCCTTTACAAATTTATCTTGCCGGGCGCTTGTCATTGTTATAATGTAGCTGCTTTATTGATATTATCGCAATCGAAGGAACCTCCCAATGTATTTTCAGGATATCATTTTTGAATTAAGCCGCTACTGGGCTGAACAGGGCTGCGTCATCCAGCAGCCATACGACATGGAGGTCGGAGCCGGCACTTTTCATCCGGCCACCCTGCTGCGCGCCTTGGGGCCTGCGCCGTGGCGGGCCGCTTATGTGCAGCCTTCCCGCCGTCCGACTGATGGTCGTTATGGCGAAAATCCGAATCGTCTCCAGCATTATTATCAGTTTCAGGTGGTGCTCAAGCCGTCGCCGGCCAACTCTCAGGAGCTTTATCTGAACAGCCTGAAACGTTTCAAGCTGGACCTGCTCCAGCATGACATCCGGTTTGTCGAGGATGACTGGGAATCTCCCACCCTCGGGGCCAGCGGCCTCGGCTGGGAGGTGTGGCTTGACGGGATGGAAATCACCCAGTTCACCTATTTTCAGCAGGCCGGCAGTCAGGAACTCCATCCGGTAACGGTGGAGATCACCTATGGCCTTGAACGGATCGCCATGTATCTGCAAGGGGTCAACAGCGTCTATGACATCGCCTGGAATAATGAGGTGAAATACGGCGATATTTTCCATCAAGCGGAGGTTGAGTTTTCCGCCTTTAATTTTGAGCACGCCAATGTGGAATTTTTGACCGACTCCTTTAACTCCTGTGAGGCGGAAGCCATGCGTCTGCTGGACAAGAGACTCTTGTTGCCGGCCTATGATTATTGCCTGAAATGCTCCCACACCTTCAACCTGCTCGACGCCCGCAAGGCAATCAGCGTGGCGGAGCGTACCCGCTATATCGGTCGGATCAGAAATATCGCCCGTCGGGTGGCGGAGTTGAAGTGCGCACCGCTTGAGGGATAAGGGGCACCTGACAGTTCCGGTGATTGGGCGTTTTTGCTGTTTCCTGGAAAAACACCGTTGCCGGCAATCGTAAAGCATCAAACAAAAAAAAACCTTCCACGGATTCGTGGAAGGTTTTTTTTTGTTTGGCCACCTGCTGGGGGAAGCCGTATTTTTATTTCTGACTCCTGTTCTTAATGCGCGCCGCCGCCCACCAGGCCACTGGCGGCGAGAGTCAGGATGACGGCGGTGGCCAGGGCGATGAAGCCCATGGCCTTGTCGTTGCGGGCGAACAGCCCCGGGACAATGGCGATGTAGCAGACGATCGTCACGCCGGAGAGGATGGCCACCGGCAGGAAGTTGAGAAAATCGCCTTTGCCGAGCAGTTTCAGCCACGCCCAGCCGGTCGGGGCATGCTCCCAGTGGAGAAAGTTCTGGTTGATGGCGGCCAGATAGTCATTCACCGGCATGGACCAGTAATTGGCGACCTGATCAACCGGCACCACCGGATCCATGATGCCGAAGACATAGAGGGCAAAGGTGACAAACATCAGTCCCAGGCCGAAGTACATGCCTTTTTCCAGGATGGATGCGTAGAAAATCTGTTCCTTGCTTGCTTCTTTGGTTACTATTTCATGCATGATTATTCCTCCTCATGTTTCGGAACGGGTTAAAGGACGCCCATGGAGCTCAGGCCCTTGTGGACGGCTTTGAGGCCGGCAAAGAGCAGGATAGCGATGACCATCCAGCGGATGAAGGTCGGCTTGGCCACCTTGAGCAGGCGGACACCGACAAAGGAGCCGAACATGATGCCGATCAGCGACGGCACCACCAGCATCGGGATGACGCAGCCGTTGTTGATATAGATCCAGGCGGCCGAGGTGTCGGTGATGGAGAGCAGAAACTTGGAGGTGGCGACGGAAATTTTCAGCGGCGCACCCATCATCAGATTGAGGACCGGCACGTTGGCCCAGCCGGCGCCGAGGCCGAACATGCCGGCCATGAAGCCGATGATGATGAAGGTGGCGAGACCGGCCGGAGTGCGGTGGATCTTCCAGTTGATGTCCTGCTTCATGGTCGGCTCATGGTAGATGCCACAGATGCGCAGGGCGGAAGAAAGAGCGTCCGCCTTCGGCACGTCGGGAATGGTGGACTTCTTGGCCGAGAGCATGATGGCGACGATGCTGAGGATGGTGCCGCTAAGGGCGAGCTGGACAATATGGGTCGGCAGGGCGAGACCCACCATGGCGCCGACAATGGCCATGGTGGCGGCAATGAGCGCCACCGGCAGGGCGAGCCGGAGACTGGCCAGATTGGCCTTCAGCAGACCGGGGCCGGCCGCCAGGGCGCCGCACAGGGCGACGAGCAGACCGGTGCCGCGGACAAAGTCAAGATGAAACGGGAAAAAACCGCCGATGATGGGGACAAAGAGCACGCCGCCGCCAACCCCGCCAAGCACGGCGATGATGCCCATGACAAAGGTGACAACGAGCAGCAGCAGCGGCCATTTCCACCAGTTCGGATCCTGGATGCTCGGGATGACCGGCGCAGCGGTCTCCGCGAGCTCGCTGGCCCAGGCCCAGGCCGGGCTCATCAGCAACATGCACATCAGGGACGCAAAAAGCGCCCCGCTCTTCTCACTCCAACTCTTCAACATGATTGATCCTCCTCTCCCTAAGAGAAAACATTTGGTGGGACCGCCAGTTTGTGCTCCGCGGTCCCGCAAGACACGAAAGGTATGTGCCTCCTCTCCCACAAGGTGGTTAAAATCCAGACTTTTTTAGTGGATTTTACCTGGCACGGAAAAAACGATGGTTATCCTTAATCCTGGCGTTTGGGGGTGTCAAGGAAAAATAGCTGCGAAATCAGGGGATCAAGATTTTTCATCGAGGGTGTGTTGCGAGTTGCAACGTTGTTGGTGGAACTTGATTCAGGATGAAACGCGGGATGGTTTGCGCCAGTCGGGAGTGAGCGGCCGTGAACTGTTGTCGGTGGGGCGGTTACTGGTGGGGGAAGGCTTTTTCAGCAGGCCGGCAAAAAAAACTTGCATGGAAAATATCCGGCATAGTAGGAGAAGAACATGATCTTTGTGCAGACAGGTAGAGGGCGGTATGTGTGATGGCGGAAGTGCATGGGAATCGAACCCACCCACCAGGCTGTTAACCCGGTGCACCGGATTTGAAGTCCGGGAGAGCCACCAGCGCCCTTTCCACTTCCTTCCTGTCTGCATGCGTCCTCAGAGTAGAGGACAACAAAAATAATGTCAACAAATAGTAATTGTTCTTGCCCAATTCGGCAACTTTTTTTATAAAGCGATGTTGCGCTGCCCAGGTTTGTGACGCTGCGCACAAGCGGATTTCACTCTTCCGGCCGGGGGCCGGGAATTGTTTTTTTCTTTCAAAACGGTCTCTGGAGATAAAAAATGGAATGCGAGCGCTTAAACAGGCTTGTGCGATCATGGTATGTGCAGGTGCAGGAGGAAGCTCTGGCCCCGGCCAGGATGGTCGAGTTCATGGAAAAACACCTGCTGGGATGCGCCACGTGTCTCGCTGATCCCGATGTTCGCTCTGAGGTGAAAAAAATCACGGATATTGTTCTTCCTCCCGCCAAGCAGATCAAGCAGATCAAGGAGGATGACGAGGGCGAGGAATTTGATGAGGAGTCGCCTTCTACCGCAGACACTCTTTACGATGGGGAGGAGGACGAGGAGCGGGGCGAGGATGACCTCATCGGCGAAGATGAGTTTGACGACGACGAAGAAGAGGAGGATCCGGATTTCGATTCTTCGCTGATGGATGAGGATTGAGGACCGGCTGGCTGTCTCCGGTATGCCGGAGAAATTCGAGGGGGGGGCAGGCGACGGTTGTCCGGCAAAAAAGATGAGACAGGTGAAAGGGCTGCATCCGATGGACAACAGGGTGCGGCCTTTTTTGCTGGGGGAGCTGCCGGAGTTGCCGTGAAACGGCGAAGGAGATGGAGCGATGCGGGTTTTGAAGCATTTTTTTGATAGCAACGCAAAATGGGCAGCGCGGATGAAGGAGTCTGACCCGGATTTTTTCACCAAGCTCTCCCGCCAGCAGCATCCGGAGCTGCTCTGGATTGGGTGCTCAGACAGCCGAGTCCCGGCCAATCAGATCGTCGACATGCTGCCCGGTGAAATTTTCGTCCATCGCAACATCGCCAACCTGGTCATTCACACCGACCTCAACTGCCTCTCTGTCATGCAGTATGCTGTTGATGTGCTGCGGGTAAAACATATCATTGTCTGTGGCCATTACGGCTGCGGCGGCATTCGCGCCGCCCTGCAGAAGAATCGGGATCACGGCCTGATCGACAACTGGCTCGGCCACATCCGCGACGTCTATCGCTACCACCAGGACCGAATCGATGCCCTGCCCGACGAGAGGGCCAAATGTGATCTGCTCTGCGAGCTCAATGTCCTTGAGCAGGTGACCAACGTCTGTCACACCACCATTGTTCAGAACGCCTGGAAGGAGGGGCGGGAACTGGTGGTGCACGGCTGGATTTACAGCATTGAAAACGGGATTCTGCGGGATCTTGATGTCTGCATCACCTGTATTGACGAGGTGCCGGAGACCCATCAGGTCCTCTTCTAACGGCAGGGACGGTGGTGCCCCGCGCCGGCGAGCGCGCGGAGGCTTGCAGAGAAAAGGGGGTAGCCGGTGGCTGCCCCCTTTGTCATTTCTCCCCGGAAAGACCCAGGTCGGGATAGAGTTTTTTGGCGCAGGTCGGGCAGAGACCGTGACTGAAATCCGCATCGGAGTGTTCCTTGATATACGATTCGATCTGCTGCCAGTAGCCCTGGTCGTTGCGGATGTTTTTGCAGCTGGCGCAGATGGGCAGGAAGCCCTTCAGGGTTTTGATGGTGGTTCGGGCCTCCCTGAGCTGCGCCGTCCGTTGCTGGACAAGGTGTTCGAGGTTTTGCTGATAGTCGGCGACCTGATGTTCAGCGGTTTTTCGGCGGCGCGCCTCGGCCAGCCCATGACGGATGATGAACAGGGAGATGAGGGAGATGAGGGAGAGTATCGCCAGCGAGATGGTCAGCAGCTGCCGCGACATGCGGGATATTTCCGCCTGGATGTCGTCGAGATAGATGCCGGTGCCCACCACCCAGCCCCACGGCTGAAAAAGAGTGACGTAGGAAAGCTTGGCCGTGATCTTTTCCGGCTGATCTCGTTTCTGCCACTGATAGGGGACGAAGCCCGCTCCTTGGGCACGAATGACCTCGAGCATGTCCAGGAAAACGTGGCGGCCGCCGGGGTCGATAAAGCTGCTGACATCCTTCTCCTCCAGATCCGGCCGGTAAGGGTGCATGATCATCTTCGGCTGGAGATCGTTGATCCAGAAATAATCCTTGTTATCCTGGCCATAGCGGATGCGGCTGATCTGTTTTTTCGCCATTGTTTGGGCTGTGGCAAGGGTAATGCTCCCAGCTCTGACCTGCTCGTCGTAGTGGGCGAGAATGGTTGTCACTGTCTGGCACAGAACGGTCAGGGTCTCTTTTTTCTGCGTCAGCAGATTGTTGCGCGAGACTGGCAGGGCAAAGCTGAAAATGGTGACAATGAAAAGCACAATGGCGAGCAGGGCCGGCGCGATGATTTTCAGGTTGTCGCGAATATTGGGCGTCATGGTGGGTTTCGTCCAGGTGTGGTCGGCAAAAATGGGCAGAAGGGGAGGTTTCGGAGACTGATAGTTACTTTTTTAATGTAACATTTTCCCGGGTAGGGTGACAGGAAAAACTGCGGAAGAAGAGGTGTGGGCCTGCGGCGAACCGAAATGTGCGGCCCTTGTGGATGCGTTTGCGTTCACACTATGATACCATCAAAAAAAAATAAGGCGGTATGTGCCGGCGCCTCTTTTGTCAGCAAAAAATGCTGGGCGTGGTTCTGGGCAGGGAGGTGTCATCGCTGCCCCAGGGGGGGCTGATTGTCAGCCCGGGCTGACCGGGCGGCAATTTTGCTGTCGTGGGCAGATTTCTGTGAGGTCGGGAAGCCTGTGGCTTTATTGATATCTGCGGTATGATGTCATGTTTCAATTTTTTTACCAGAGGAGGCGGATTCAATGACGGAAATGAAGCCATTTGTCGAGATAGCCGCAATTCTTGGCCTGGCGACATTTACCGGTATGGTCGGTCAGAAATTGCGCCAACCGTTGATTATCATGTTTCTGGCGACCGGCATCCTGGCCGGACCTTCATTTTTGGGCATCATTCAGAGTTATGAACAGATCAAACTGCTCGCCCACATCGGCATCGCGCTTCTGCTGTTCATCGTTGGTCTCAAGCTCGATCTGCATCTGATCCGCACCATCGGTCCCGTCGCCCTCGCCACCGGTCTCGGGCAGATCGTTTTTACTTCGCTCATCGGGTTTTTCATCGCCCTCGCCGCGGGCATGTCGTATCTCAACGCTGCCTATGTTTCGGTGGCGCTGACCTTTTCCAGTACCATTATCATCGTAAAACTTTTGTCGGACAAAAAGGAAATCGACTCTCTCCACGGGCAAATCGCCCTGGGATTTCTGATTGTTCAGGACATCGCGGCCATTCTCGCCCTGGTCGGTCTGACGACGCTGGGATCATCCGTTGCCGGGGAGGGCGCCGGCTCTTTCACGATGATGCTGATTGTTGCCAGGGGGTTGGCATTATTGGCGGCCGTCGCCCTGTTGATGCGATATGTGATCCCGGACCTGACGCGGCGGTTGTCGCACTCCCTGGAACTCTTGACGCTGTTTGCCATCGCCTGGGCGGTGCTTCTCGGCGCAGTCACTGACCTGCTCGGATTCAGCAAGGAAGTGGGGGCGTTCATGGCCGGTGTGTCATTGGCCTCCACGCGCTATCGGGAGACCATTGGCGCCCGTCTCACGAGTCTCAGGGATTTTCTTCTGCTGTTCTTCTTTATTGATCTCGGCGCCCGTCTCGACTGGTCGATGGTGGAATCGCAGGTGGGGACATCTCTTGTTTTTTCCCTCTTTGTTCTCATCGGGAACCCGTTGATTGTGCTGATCATCATGGGGATGATGGGGTATCGGCGCCGCACCGGTTTTCTCGCCGGCCTCACGGTGGCCCAGATCAGCGAATTTTCGCTTATCGTCGCGGCCCTGGGGCTGAGCATCGGCCACATTACCGAAGAAACCATGGGCTTGATCACCCTGGTGGGCGTTGTCACCATTTTTCTGTCCACCTACATGATTCTGTATTCCTCACAGCTTTATCAAAGTCTGTCCCGGCACTTGAAAATATTCGAAAGGCGTAATCCATACCGGGAAGCGGCCATAGACACCCTGAGGGACTCCGAAGCGGTCGATGTGATTCTGGTGGGGTTGGGTAATTATGGCAGCGGGCTCGCCGAACATCTGCTGCGGCGGAAAACGGCAATATTGGGCGTGGATTTCGATCCCAACGCTCTTGATACATGGCGCGGGAAAGGAGTACCGGTTCTTTATGGCGACGTGGCCGATCCGGAGATGCATGAGCATTTGCCTCTGGGCAAGACGCGATGGGTCATCAGCACCGTTCGTTCAAAGGAAATGAACCTGGCCCTTATTCATAATCTCAGGCGAAACGGCTACGGAGGCAAAGTGGCGGTGACGGCAACGAATGAGTGGGAAGCGGTGGCGCTCGAAAAAGCGGGTGCCCAGCTGGTGTTTCGACCTTTCATGGATGCGACGGAACAGGCGGCTGATGCCCTGACCTATGCGATGGACTTTTTCCCGAAAAACAGTGATTGGCCGATCTCGTTTCTTGAAGTGCGCATCCGGTCGGATGCGTCGGCCGCTGGCCAGACCATCAGAAAACTGACATTATCGGAATCCGGAACATCCATCCTGGCGGTCAGCCGCGGAGGGCGCGTCTATTATGAACCGGATCCGGATTTTCGGATCTTTCCGGCTGATCGCCTGCTTCTCATGGGAAATCCGGCCGGGCTGCGAGAAGCTGAAACCCTTCTGAATCAGCTCGAAATGCATGGAGATGTCGAGGATGCCGACCACTTTGAAATCGCGGAAATCGAGGTGGCCGCGGATTCAGCCCTTGCCGGTAAGTCCTTGGCTGAGATCCATTTTCGCCAGAAGTTTGGCGCGACCCTGGTCGGAATACGCAGGGGCCGGGATCAGATCACACATATCAACCCGGAAGAGCGGCTGCAGGGTGGGGACGGTCTGATGGTGATCGGCAAGGCCGGAGTCGTGAGGGACTTGCACGGTCTGGCCCCGCTGTAGTTGCGAATGTCTGAGGCGTATGCCTGCAAATGACCAAGTGGCGTGAGGTGATCATGAAACGATTCAGGAAAATAATGTATGTGAACGAGCCAACGGTGGATCAGGCGTCGGCTGTTGCGCGGGCTGTTTCGCTGGCGGAAAGCAATCAGGCCGAGCTGACGATCGTGGATGTTGTTGCGGCCCAGGTCGTCACGGCTGGTAAAGGATTGCCGCCCGGCGGACCGATCTCCCCGGAATTGCTTTCGGCGGTGAAAAATGATCGCCGCGCGGTCCTGGAATCACTTCTGCAGACTGCCAGCCATCATCTCGATATCCGGTTTGATGTGCTGGTTGGGAAAACCTACCTTGAGGTGATTCGCGCCGTATTGGCGAACGCATACGATCTGGTTATCAAGCCCGCGGAAAATCCGACCTGGGCGCAGAGGCTGTTTGGCAGTGACGATCTCCATCTTCTTCGGAAATGCCCTTGTCCGGTCTGGCTCATGAAACCACCGGAAAAAGCGAACTACAGCTGCATAGTGGCGGCCGTTGATCCCGACCCGCTGGACCCCCTGACCGCTGAGGCAGGGCGGGATCTCAACCGGAAAATTTTAGAACTGGCCGCCGCCCAGGCCCTGTCTGACTTTGCCTCTCTACATATCGTCCATGCCTGGGAGGCCTTTGCCGAAACAATCATGCTGTCAAAGGGTGATGGTTCGCGGGCAGGCGGGGCTGATTACGTTGATAAAGAACAAAGGCGCCACCGGACGGAGCTCTACCGGCTGACCGAGCAACTTCGCGGTTGGATCGGCAAGGAGGCCTATGATTATCTCTCCCCCAGCGTTCACTTGCCCCAGGGGCCGGCAAAAAAAGTGATTCCGCCTTTGGTGGCGGAGTTGCAAGCGGATCTTGTTGTCATGGGAACCGTCGCCCGTACTGGCATTCCCGGCCTTATCATAGGCAATACTGCGGAGTCCATTCTCAATCAGCTTGCCTGTTCGGTTCTGGCGGTAAAACCGCATGGTTTCAAAACGCCGGTGCAGGATGACCGATAAGCACGGGCAGGCGGAAAACCACAAAAAACCCCGACCTCGTTTCCGTAGAAACGAGGTCGGGTTGCTATCTGGCTCCCCGGGACGGATTCGAACCGCCGACAAGGTGGTTAACAGCCACCTGCTCTACCGACTGAGCTACCGGGGATTGGGAGCCCTTTTGAAGCGGCAAATATAGCAGCTCGCCCGGTGGTCGTCAACTGTTTTGCGGCAGAAAAAATGCGGCCCCTCCATTTTCCTGAAGCGGTCCGGCTTTTTGCTTGACGGAGAACGCGGTTAATGCTAATTCATCTGTTCTCATGCAGTGTCGGGGCGTAGCGCAGTCTGGTTAGCGCGCCTGCCTTGGGAGCAGGAGGCCGGAGGTTCGAATCCTCTCGCCCCGACCAGATACCACCATCATCCGCCGTCGTTATTGTCCGGCGCGCCTTGCGCGGGATCTTCAATTTTTTAGTGAGCGAGTTATGGCTTTCATAATTCGCTTTTTTTATGCCTTGCTGCCGGAAAAACAGGAGGAGCACCATGGAACACCGCTTGTTTTTTCTCGATTTCACCAGGGCGATCGCCATCCTGCTCATCATCCTTTTTCACTATACCGCGTGGTTGCAGAAAATCGTCACCGACGCGGAGGGGCGGTTTGTCGCCTTTGACCTGGCCGGGGCAATCGGGGTGAGTCTCTTTATCATCCTCTCCGGAGCCTCCCTGCAGACAAGCACACAGCGAAATTTTGCGGTGAGGGAGTTTTACCGCAAGCGGATCGTGGCCATTTTTCCATTGTTTTATGTATGTTATCTGACGGTGCTGCTCGTCTGCGCGGTTCTCTATGGAAAGGTTCCCTTTGCCGGCGGGCAGCCGGCCGCATTCGCGCTGACCATCGTCGGGCTTGACGGATTCCTGGCTTACGCGGGGAAGAATTATTACCTGATTGGCGAGTGGTTTCTCGGCTTTATCATCATTCTCTATGCCGTTTATCCCGTTATCCGCTATTTTTTTGTGAAAAATCGGGAGCTGACCCTGATTGGCGCCGCCCTGCTTTCCGCGGCGACTTACCTGACCTATGATTTTGCGATGGCGGTGTTTCGCTTTCCGCCGATCCGAATTTTTGAGTTCGTGCTGGGGATGTATCTCCTTGCCCATGCGCACTTCTTACTGGACATGGGCCGGAGGCGGCAACTGGTTGTGGTGGCTGCGCTCGCACTGCTGTTGGCCGCGCTGGTCAGATATGGGGGCGGCTCTCTACCGGTCAGGTATATCGGTCTCGGCATTGTCACTTTTCTGCTGCTCGCGATCAGTTCCAGGGCTATGGCTCATCCCTTTGTTGTCGGTTTTTTTCGGTTTATCAGTCGCTATTCTTACGGCGCCTTTCTGCTTCATCATGTTTTTCTGATAAAGTTCATTGCCGCCAACAAAGCGAATCTGACATCCTGCCGCGCTGCGGTCTTGTACTTTCTTGCCGCGCTGGGATGTATTTTTGCTGCCTCCTGGGGACTGACCCGTTTTACCCAGCGGCTGCTCGGCCACCAGGCCGGCGGGGCGAGAAGAGAGGCGTGAGAGTGGGCACCGGGCGGGCCTTGCCTCTCGCGCCTTCCCTGCAATCGTCGTTGATGCCTGTCAGGCGGGCTGCAGTTCGGAGGTGCAGTTCGGGCAGCGCGTTGCCTTCAGCGGTATCGTGGAGAAACAGCGTGGGCATTCCCTGGTGGTCACCGGTGGTGCTTCCTCTTTCTTCTTTAACCTGTTGATCTGCTTGATGACGAGAAAAATTGCGGCGGCAATGATGAGAAAATCAAGCACTGTGTTGATGAAAATTCCGTATTTGATGGTCACGGCCTCGGCTTCGGCGGTTTTGTCCCGCAGGGTGACGGCCAGGTTGGAAAAGTCGACGTTGCCGAGGAGCAGCCCGATGGGCGGCATGACGACATCATTGACCAGCGAGCTGACAATCTTGCCGAACGCGCCGCCGATGACAACACCGACCGCCATGTCGATGACATTGCCACGCATGGCAAACTCTTTGAATTCTGCGATCATTCCCATTTTTTCTCTCCTTTGTCAGTTTGGTGGATGAGATGGCCGCCCCATGTCCTGGTGTGCCTTTTCAGGCGGCGCCGGCGGCGCGACGTTTCCCCTTCTCTGCCGAAACGTCTCAATTCACTCCCAGCGGCGGCTGGCCCGGATCTGCCCGTTGATTGAGCGTTGTTACATGCCAACCGAGAACATTGCTTCAAGGTCATGGCGGGAATAGGATTGAAAGGCCAGCATTGTTTCCGTTTTGACGATGGCATTGATGCGCAGCAGCCGGTTTGTCACCAGGTCGGCGAGGTCGTCATTGGTGGGGACGCGGGCGATGGCGATGATGTCGTAGTTTCCGCTCACCGAATACGCCTCGGAAATTCCTTCGATTTCGGCAAGTTGTGCCGCTGCTTCGTTGATTTTGGTTCGTTCCGCCGTGATGAGGATAATTGCTGTGACCATGTTTGCTCCCTGATGGTTCGCTCGGGCTGCCTTTGCCGGTGCCGGAGCTCGGATTTTCGTTGCCGCATCCCTGTCCGGGATCGACCCGATCTCGATCGGGCCATTGAGGTGATCTCGCGTCACTATGTGCCCCTGTGCCGCCCGCGTTGCCTTCTCCGCTTGCTCGGCAAACAGATGCCGCTGTTGTAAAGTACCACATTCCATTGATCAGGTGCAAAGACAAACATGAAGATGGCTGCGCCCGGCACGGCGATGACGTGAAGTTCTTCCGGCCTCGGCTGCGCGCCTTGCCGGATCAAACACAAACACCCCGGGGAGATGGGATTTCTCCGTCGGGGTGCTTGTGTTGCGGGGTGGGGGTGATGTCTTACGCGGCCGCGCCGCGCAGATTTTTCGGTTCGCAGACGGTGATGGCGGCATTGGCCCCGGTCGGGCCCGTCTTTTCCGCTTCGGTCAGTATATAGAGGATATCAGGGTGGCCGGCATGGATTTTTTCCACGATGTCGTCTTTTTTGCCGATCTCGACCAGATGGATGAAGGCGATGCCCGCCTGGCCGGCTTTTTCTTTCAGCTTGCCAACATTGGCGGCGCAGCTGCGGGCGAACGCTGCCGCTGCGGCATCCCGCTCGTCCCGGGCCAGGGGGGCGTCCGTCACGTTCAGGGCGAGGATGGCACAATCAAAACGACGGGCGATGTTAACGGCAGAGTGTGTCAGGTTTTCGGAAAAGGTATTTCCTTGGCCGATAACCAGGATTTTTCGGCTCGTTCCAATTCCTTCAGCCAGGGCGCTGGCCGTTGCGTGTTCGCCGGCCTCGGCAAAGGCGGCGGCAACGGCGCGCTCCTGGAAGATATCCGTTCCGCGTTTGTGCAAAAGCGCCTCAAGTTCTTTTTCATTCTTCCTGAACAAGCCGAAGAATGGCATCGCCTGCCTCCTTCATGCTGATTTGACGTGCTTCTCCTGTTGAGGGGCCAGGTTGTCGGACCGTGTCAGGTTTCAGACCCGCAACTCGGGGCGATTGCTGTTACGGTTGTCCGTTCTCTTTTCCGGTCGTTTCCCTTTCTCAGGGGCCGGATCGAGGATGCTCTTTGCGGTATCGTGTTCGCCGGCCTCGGCAAAGGTGATTGCCATCATGATTCGATCCCACGCGCCAAGTTTTTTTTGTTCGGTTGCCATGATTGTTTCTCCTGTGTCTGTGTGTAAGGTTCGTGTCGAGAGACTGGCGCCGGACTGCGGCTCTTCCCGGGCCGACTGACTATCCTGGTTGCGCTCTCTGGCTTTTTAGGAGAGGGATCGCTGCGCTGCCGGTGCGGTCTCAACCTCGTGGCCCGTGGTCGGGCTGGCTGGCCGCGATCTCCCTGTTGCCCGGGTATTAGAGCAACAGCTATGCCAGGAGGAAAATAAATTCATAATATGCTGATATTGTAAATTTTTTTCGTGCTTTTTTCGGCAGTTGCGGTGCGGGGCATGGTGTTGCACAATGCAACGAACGAAATGGGGTTCAGGATTTTTTATTGTAAAAACAAGGGTATTCTTGCTGTTGCGCTTTTTTAATAATAATGTTGCAATATGCATCGGTTTGCGCGCAAAAGCCATTGGCTTTTTAGGGAAAGTGGGGTAGATCAGAAAAAAATGTCAAGGCACTGATGTCAAGGGCGGGAGGGAACAATGGGACTGTTCGGTAAGTGGCAGGGCACGGAAGCGGAAGAGGGGGAGGAACAGGGAGCTCCGGAGCTTGCCAAGCTGCGGGAGGCGATTTTCCGGGCGGAGATGCCGCCGGTGGCGGAAAAAGCCGCCCTGCGGGAGCTTGCCAAGCTGGAGAAAACAAACAGCGGCGCCACCGAGTACTCCATCGGGATCAACTATCTCGAATATCTGACCAGCCTGCCGTGGGAAACCTGTTCCGAGGATAATCTCGACATTAATCATGCCCAGCAGGTCCTTGATGAGGATCATTTCGGACTCGATGATGTCAAAGAGCGCATCATCGAATATCTGGCGGTGCGCATCCTCCGCCTTGCGGTTCGCCATTCCGTCCTGCTCGTTGATGATGATGCGACGGCCCGGGCCAACATGGAACATGTTCTCGCCCGGGAGGGCTATGACGTCACGGCGGTGGCCGGCGGCAGGGAGGCGGTGGCGCTGCTCGACAAAAAACGGTTCGACCTGGTGCTGACCGACCTGAAGATGGAAGGGGTGGACGGCATGGACGTGCTGGCTGCGGCCAAGGAGGCGCATCCGCAGACCCGGGTCATCATCGTCACCGGCTATGCCACCGCGCCGGTGGCGGTGGAGGCGATGAAAAAAGGCTCTTTTTATGTCCTGGCAAAACCGCTCAAGCTCGACGAACTGCGAGCCACGATCAAGGAGGCCCTGTCCGGCCGGCAACAGCAGCTCGGCGCCAAGGGGCCGATCCTCTGTTTTGTCGGGCCGCCCGGCACCGGCAAGACCTCATTGCAGAAATCCATCGCCAAATGCCTTGGCCGTCAGTTTATCCGTATCTCCCTGGCCGGCATGAAGGATGAGGCGGAAATTCGCGGTCACCGGCGCAGTTATGTCGGCGCCCTGCCGGGCCGCATCATTCAGGAAATCCGGCGGGCCGGCACGAAAAACCCTCTGATCATGCTCGACGAAATCGACAAGATCGGCCAGGATTTCAAGGGCGATCCGGCCTCGGCCCTGCTGGAGGTGCTCGACCACAACCAGAACAGCCACTTCATCGACAACTATCTCGATCTGCCCTTTGATCTTTCCCGGGTGATGTTCATCGCCACCGCCAACACCATCGACCCCATCCCGGCGCCTTTGCTCGACCGGCTCGAACTGCTTTATTTTTCCGGCTACACCGAGGAGGAGAAGGAAAGCATCGCCTTCCACTATCTCATTCCCCGGGAAATCGACGAGGCGGGGCTGGCGCCCGGCGCGCTCATCTTTACCCCGGAGGCGGTGCGGAAAATCGTGCGGGAATACACCCAGGAGGCGGGGTTGCGCAACATCAAGCGGCAGCTTGCCGCCATCTGTCGCAAGACGGCGCGGGAAATGTTGCGCAGCGGCAACCAGGAGGAGGGCATCACCATCACCGCTGAACTGGTCGAACAGTATCTCGGACCGCGAAAGTTTTTCATGGAAAGCGTCGATGAACGGGAACGGGCCGGGGTCGCCACCGGGCTTGCCCTGACCGAGGCGGGCGGCCGGATCCTGTTCATCGAGGCCACTATCATGCGCGGCAAGGAACATCTCATCCTCACCGGCTCGCTGGGCGCGGTGATGAAGGAGTCGGCCCAGGCGGCGCTGAGCTATGTGCGCAGCAATGCCGGGCAATTCGGCATCGATGACGATTTTTTCGCGGACCGCGATATTCACATCCATGTCCCGGCCGGCGCCATTCCCAAGGACGGGCCATCCGCCGGTCTGACCATGGCGATTGCCCTTATCTCCCTGCTGACCGGGCGACCGGTGCGGCGGGATGTGGCCCTGACCGGGGAGCTCACCTTGAGCGGTCGCATTCTGCCGGTGGGCGGGATCCGCGATAAGATCCTCGCCGCCCGCCGCGCCGGGATCGGCACCGTTATTCTGCCTTTGGCCAATGTCGCCGATCTGCGGGAGATTCCGCTCGATGTCCAGCGTGATCTGACCATCGTCACCACCGCTGAGGTGGAGGAGGTGGTGGCCCTGGCCCTGCGGTAACGCCCGGCTCAGGTCAGCCTGGTCAGACCACTGTAGAAAAAATAGCCGGCAAAAACGAGGAGAAAGGAGGCGCAGGCGGCGATGAGGCCGCGGTAAAAACGGTCTCCGAAAAAGCCTCGGCCCCTGGCAATGCCGGAGGAGACCAGCGAATACCAGGCGAGGTCGGCCAGGATGTGGCCGCAGAAAAAGGCCATCACCCCGAGGGGCCCGAAGGTGACGGCATGCATGATGTAACCAAGGCCGATGGTCGCCCACCAGATGGCCCAGTAAGGGTTGGCCAGGCTGAAGAGGATGCCGGCCAGGATCAGGTTATGCTGGCGGGTCGTCTCCCCCTGACCGGTGAGGCGCAGGCCGGCCAGGCCGCGGAACATGGAGAGGGCCATCCAGACGAGAATGATGCCGCCGGCCAGAGCGATGGCGGCGAACACCCTGTCGTTGTGAAACAAAGGGGCCAGGCCGGCCAGCAGGGCAAGGACGAGGGCCAGTTCGAGAATGCCGTGGCCGAGCACCATCAGCGGCCCGGCGACGGCACCGCGTCGGCTGCTCTCACTGATGGTGGCGGTGAGAAAGGGGCCCGGCATCAGGGCGCCGGACAGGGCGACGGTGAAGGAGGAGAAAAAGATGGCGACGAGACCTGCTGGCATGAGATGGGTGTCCTCTCCTCACGGGTGGCTGTGGCGCACTGTATCCAGCGCCTTTTCCAGATAGGGCGGAATGATGACCCCGGCCCGGAGCGCATTGTCGCAGGCGTGGAGCAGATCGCGGGGGGCAAGGCCGGCCCGTTGCCAGTAGGCGGCCGGATCGCGGACAAAATCGGCCATGATGGTCAGCACCTCGTCATAATCGCGCACCACATGGCAGAAATTGGCCACCCAGGCCGGCGCCAGCCGCACCGTGTGCGCGCCGATGGTTTTCGGGCTGGAGGCGGTTTTCAACTGGGCCAGGGTGGACTGCCAGAGGTGGGCGCCGTTTTCGCCGAGCCCGAAGGGATCGACAAAGATGTGTGGGGCGGGCAGGCTCTCGAAGAGCTTGAGGTTGGTGACGGCGATGAGCAGCTCCTCGAAGGTGCCCATGCCGCCGATGTTGTAGATCTTGAACAGCGAGGTGCGGTCGAGGATGTTCTGGCGCATGTGGCGGGCCGAGTTGTTGAAGTTGAGCAGGATCGGCGGCCGCAGGTTGGCCTTCTGGCCGATCTTTTCACTGTCGATGCCGATGCCGAGGCGGAGGATGCCCTGGTCGGCGGCGGCGTCGTCAGCAATGCGCATCACACCGGGGCCGCTGCCGTGACAGACGGCAAATCTGCCGCCGATCTCCGGTACTGCGGAGAGCTGGCGGAAGAAGCGGTGGATCTGCTCGGTCAGCACCGCATCCGTCCCTTCCACATGAGACCCGAACATGGCGATCATGGTGTGGACATCGGCCATTTTTTCCTTGCCCTCCCGGGTCACCCAGAATCCGCGGTGAAACTCCCGGACATGGCGCTCGGCACCTTCGCCGAAGATCATGTAAAAGCGTGACCCCTCCCGGCTGGAGAGATCGCAGAAGGTCTCGTAGGTGGTCTGGCCGAAGTAGAGGCTGCCCGATGGCGGGGGGCCATGATGACCATTGGCCGTGGCGCTGTCGCTGCTGCGGATGGCGCGGCCGACAAAGACGCCGACATTGTTGCGTTTCAGCACCCGCAGGGTGTCGGTGGCCGGGAACTCGTGGGCGACAAAAACCTTGTGCAGGTTCTGGCTGCCGCCGACCAGTTCCAGGCTGTCGACAAAGGGTCGCAGGTCCGGACTGATCTGGGGGCCGCGATGGACGCCGAAGATGATGGTGCCGCGGACGACCTCGTAGACCGCCCGGTTCTGGGCGCTTTCGTGCCACTCGTTTTCCAGCATCTCCCGCGGGATGTCGATGCACTGGCTGCGGGTGAGAATGCGGCCGTAGTTGCCCCGGCTCGCCGGCTCGGCGCTGATGTTGTCAAAGAGTGATTCGCAGGTCGCCAGGGAGAAGATGTCGGTGGCGTCGGCAAAATCCACCCCCTCGCGCATGATCTTTTCGGCCCGGCCGCCGTGCAGGACCCGGTCGGTCACCCGGGTCGTGGCCTG
>CAZUZJ010000009.1:0-22421 GCA_964624225.1 uncultured Desulfobulbia bacterium
TCGGAGATCACCGGCGCGGCCGCTGAAAACAAGGTGGAGGAGGCCCACTATGTCGGCATGGAAAAATGCGTCGAATGCCATCCCGAACATGTCAGGAGTTATTCCGACTGGAAGTATTCGCGTAACTTCCGCATTCTCGAGATGCGGGGCCGGGAGCATGACCCGCAATGCCTGCCCTGCCACACGACCGGCTACAATCAACCGGGCGGCTTTGTCAGTGTCGAAAAAACGCCGCACATGAAAAACGTCCAGTGCGAGGCCTGTCACGGACCGGCAAGCCTGCACGTCAAGGCGCCCACGGTCGAGGCCCATCTCGCTACCCTGAGCATCCCGGTCAACGTCTGCACCACCTGTCACCGTCAGCATCAGCACATGGGGTATTGAGGCGTGGGACGGGTCGGCCTGTTCTTCGATAAACTCCGCGCCGTGATCGGCACGACGAGTCTTGCCGTCCGGGTCATCCTCGGGGTCAGCGCCATCCTTGTTGTCATTATCGGTCTGGCAACCTGGGTTGACCTGCGCAAGCGGACCAGCTTTCATCTCCAGCGCTACGAGGAACAGGCCTTTGAAATCAGCGACACGGTGATGAAGAGCATCGAGTATCCGATGCTCGACGGAGAGATGGAGGATGTCGACGCCATCCTGCAGCGGGTCAATACCCTTAAGGATGTGCTGATCGTCAATCTCTGCGACACCGGTCAGGTCATCAGATACAGCGGCAATCCGGCCGGCATCGGTACCATTGATCCGTTTGCGGTCACCGGCAGGGCCTTGCAGACCGGTCTGCTCGCCAGGGAGCTCTCGACGGCCGGCGAGGAAAAAATGCTGCTCCATGCCATGCCCATTGCCAACGAGAAAAACTGCCATAAATGCCATGGCGACAAGAAGACGCTGCTCGGAGTGCTGACCGTTGGCATCAACTGGGTGCCGGTCGAAGAGCGGATCGCCCTGCTCATGGACTGGCAGATCATGCTGACCGTGATCTCCGTCGCCCTGGTCAGTTTTTTCCTGACCCTTTTTCTCGCCCGCTACATTACCGGTCCGCTTGCGGTCCTGACCAGGCTGGCCGACGAGATCAGCCGGGGCAATCCCGGCTTCGAGTTCGGTCGCACGGTCAAGTGCTGGGAAATCGAACACTGCGACAAGCAGTGCTGCCCGGCCCACGGCAACAGCGACATCATGTGCTGGTATGTGGACAAGACCCTCTGCAAGGCCCAGCCCTCCGGGCAGTTTCCCCACAAGCTCGATCAGTGCCGGAAATGCCGGGTGTACCGGACCCATGTCGGCGACGAAATGGTGCAGCTTGCCGATTCCTTCAAGCACATGCTCTACCGCTTGAAGGGATCGCAGGAGGATCTGTGCCAGTCGGAGAAAAAATACCGGCGCCTGTTCAACGCCGATCCCAACCCGATCTTCATCCTCGACCGGCAGACCCTGGCGATCCTCGATGCCAACGCCCGGGCTGAAGCACACTACGGTTACTGCCGCGAGGAACTTTTGCAGATGTCGTTTGCCGATCTCGGCTATCCTGATGATTCCCTGGAAATCGCGGCCGCCTTCCGGGAGAAGAGCGATCAGGCCTCCATCCTTTTTGCCAAGAAACAGCACCACCGGAAAGACGGCGTCATCTTCTACGCCAACATCCATGTCTGCGAAGCGGAGTATCTGGGGCGCGAGGCCCTGATCGCCACCACCACCGACATCACCAGGATCGTGCAGAAGGAGGCGCAACTGGTGCAGGCGAGCAAGCTCGCCACCCTGGGTGAGATGGCGGCCGGCATTGCCCATGAATTGAATCAGCCGCTTAATGTGATCAGGATCGGCAGTGATTTTTTAAACGAGATGGCCGGCAGCGGCAAAAAACTGGCGGAACAGGACCTCAAGGAAGTCTGTGGCGAGATCAGCGGCCAGGTGGAACGGGCCGCCGCCATCATCAGCCACATGCGCGATTTTGCCCGGATCGCCGATGTCGAGGCCCAGGAGATGGATCTCAACAAGCCGATCCGCGATGTCTTTAAGATGCTCGGCCAGCAGCTGCGGCTGCGGGAGATCGGCTGGCAGCTTGATCTCCAGGAGGATCTGCCGCTTATCATGGGCGACGGCAACCGGCTGGAACAGGTGCTGATCAACCTGGTGACCAACGCCCGGGATGCGCTGGAGCAGAATCCGGCCGGGGTCGAGCGGCTGCTTGTCATTCGGTCCTGCACCGATCAGGGTGAAGTGGTGGTGCACGTCAGCGATACGGGCCCCGGCATTGCCGAAAATGTGATCGACCGGATTTTCGAGCCCTTTTTCACCACCAAGGAGGTGGGCAAGGGCACCGGGCTGGGGCTCTCCATCAGTCATGCCATTGTCGAGGATTACAAGGGCACCCTGACGGTGACGAGCACGCCGGGGAGCCGCACCACCTTTGAGCTGCGGTTTCCGGTTGCATCCAGAAATGATGACGGCAAAAACTGATACGGTCGAAAAAGGTCTTTCTTGCCACAGAGCGCACAGAGAGCGCAGAGAAAACTTTTTGAATTACAACTGGTTACCTCTTGGTGCTTTGTGATCTCCGTGGTTGATTTTCTGTTTTTACGAGACCATCAATACTGATGAGGACGATATGACGAAACTCTTGCTTATCGATGACGAGGAACCGATCAGGAAGGTGCTGGGGCTTTACCTGCGCAGCCGGGAATACGAGGTGTTCACCGCGGCGACCGGCCACGAGGGCATTGATGTCTTCCAGCGGGAGCGGCCGGCCATTGTCCTGACCGACATCAAGATGCCGGGGATGGACGGCATCGAGGTGCTGCAACGGATCAAGAAGCTCGCCCCGGAAACCCAGGTCATCGTCATTACCGGGCACGGCGACATGGCCCTGGCCATTCAGGCCCTGCAGCTTGAAGCCTCCGATTTCATCACCAAACCGGTGGACAACAAGGCGCTGCTCGTCGCCCTGCGACGGGCGGAGGAACGGCTGGAAACCCAGGAGGTCCTCAAGGCGACCCATGAATACATGAAACGGGCGGAAAAGCTGATCGCCATCAGCGATATTTCCGCCAAGATCGCCCATGAGATCCGTACCCCGCTGACGCTCATCGGTGGTTTTGCCGACCGGCTGCGCAAAAAGGCCTCCCTGCGCGCGCCCGAGGAAAAATACGCCGGAGTGATCGTTGACGAGGTCGCCCGCCTGGAAAACTTCATCAACGACATCCTCCTCTTTACCGGCGAGATCGTCCTCGACAAGAAGGAGCTGCACGTCAACAAGCTGATTGCCGATGTCGTGCTGCTCTTTGAAAAGGAGATGGAAGAGCAGGGCATCACGGTGCATACCCTCTTCGACGAAAAGGTACCGGTCATCATGCAGGACAAAAAGAGCCTCGAAGAGGTCTTTATCAACCTCATCGTCAATGCCTGCCATGCCATGAAGGGCGGCGGCGAGCTGACTCTGCGCACCGACTATCTGCCGGCGGAAACCGGCGGTATCATCAGGATAACGGTCACTGATACCGGTGAAGGCATTCCCGAGACGATCATCAACCGGGTCTTTGATCCGTTTTTCACCACCAGGACGGTGGGCAGCGGCCTCGGGCTGACCGTGGTCAAAGAGATCCTCCGCCGCCACAACGGCACGATCCACATTGCCAGCGCGGTGAAAAAGGGCACCACCGTCACCATCGAGATCGGGGTGTGAGGGGGGCCGGCAATGCCGGGTGAGACGGTGTGGCTTCTGGTTGCATTCGAGGAGGCCGTTGCCAATGCCCTGGCCGCGGAAGGATCGTGGCTGGCGACAGCCAGAGAATGTAATGGGTCGAGTTCGTTTTGGGAGGCATGGAAAAATTCTTGCTGCCATTCTCTTTATCAATGGCTTGAGTGAGTGTCCACTTTTTCATGGCAGGTTCAGATTAGATAGAAAAATCTTGGTATTTGTCCTGCCAATCTCATAACATAATACCTTGATATTCTGTGGTATCTGATCAGTTGTTTTCAAAGAGGAGAGCCGTGGTGCGAAAGGCAGAATTTTCACTCTTTTGCTGGATGTTGTTAGCTGCAATCCTTTGCGCTCTGCCGGGGTGTGGCCAACAGGAAAAAGAATTGCTTGTTTATTCCGGCAAGGGGTTGAAGGAGGCGGTGGCTGAGCTCGCTCAAGCGTTCGAGGAAAAATACCAGGTCAAGGTGAACGTCGTTTATGGCGGCAGCCAGACAATGCTCGCCACCATCCAAACGACACAGCAGGGGGATATCTTTATTCCCGGGGGGATGCGATATATTGAAGAGGCTGGCGATCTGGTTACCTCTCATAAAATCGTCGCCGAACACTCAGCGAATGTGGTGGTGCGGGCAGATAATACAAAAGGGATTCATTCCTTTCAGGATTTGACCAGACCGGGAATCACCCTGGCGATCGGCAATAAAGATGTCTGCGCCATTGGTGTGACCACGGAGAAAATGTTTCAACAGACCGGCGAACCCGCCGCTTTTTTCAAAAATGTTACCATGAAAGGCGCGACCGCCAATGAATTGCTGGACCTGGTCATCCAGGGTGAGGTTGATGCGGCGATTACCCATGCCCACCTGTTGCAGCTGCCCCGGGCAAAAGGCCTGCGCGCCATCGACATCCCTCCCTTTTTAAGGGGGACCCTGAAAGTTCCGGTTGGCCTTCTCCGTACTTCAGAAAACAGGCGGTTGGCCGAGCTGTTTAGCGAGTTTGCCGCCACTGAAGGGCGTAAGATATTCGAGAAACACGGGTTTGGAGGATAAATTTGCAGACCTACCAGCGGCTTTTAACCGCCCTTATCATCGTCACCTTTATTCCCTTGGTGATCTATTTTTCCGTCGGCATGGCAGTGCAGAAAAAGATTCTTGTCAGCTTCGAGGAGGTGGGAGGAAAGGTGTTTCCTGGCAATATCGCCACCGCAAGAATGATTTCCGAGCTGTATCATGTCGTCTATATGGCCGAGAAATACGCGATAAGCAGAGAGAATCAAGACCGGGATAAAATAGAGGAGCTCATTGCAAACCTCGATCTGCATGTGGCGATGCATATAATCTATCATCGTCATACCCATGACAAAGGTGCCGGTGTGGATATTAACGATTTCATGCACCGCTTTCTCTCTTTCATTTCGGAATACATTTTGCTCGTTGAAAAAAACGCATCCAGGCAAGAGTTGCATGTGGTGAGGATGAAAATTGATCAGGCAATGGAAAAATTTGTTTCCAACATAACCCCGGTCATCGATGGTGAACTCAAGGCCAGCGCCGAGATATTAAATGACGCGAAAGTAAAAAACAGAAGGGTTTTTCACTTTCTCACCGTCTTTGGCTTCGTTATCGTCTGTTCATCAATAGCTATCAGTATCTATATCTCACGACGTTTTCGTGCCCTTGACAAAGAAAACGAAAATTTTAAAAACAATCTTGAATCGTTAGTGGCGAGGCGAACAACCGAGTTAAATGAAAAAAACAGGGAGCTTGAGAGCGAAATCGGAGAACGGAAAAGAGCGGAAAGTGAGCTGAGAAATTCGGAAAGATACCTCAAAACCGTTTTCGACAGTTCCATTCCTCTCTGCCTTACCAGCATTGATTTTGAAATACTCAGAGCCAATAAGTCGTATTATCAGATCTGGCCTGCGGAGGCCTCTCCCCCAGAGATCGTGAAGTGTTATGAGTCCCGGCATGGCTCATTGTGTCACACCAATGACTGCCCCGTGGAGCAGATTAAAAATGGGGCGACAGAGGTCGTCATCGATGTCCGCAAAGACGAATCTGAGAGAAAAAGGGACTTTATCATCACGGCCCGCCCATTTTTCGATGAGACTGGAGGGTTAATCGGTATTGTCGAAAGTTTTCAGGAGATTACCGAATGGAAAAGGGCTGAGGAGGAAAAGGAAAAACTTGAAAATGAACTGCGACAGGCCCAGAAGATGGAGTCAATCGGCACCTTGGCCGGGGGAATTGCGCACGATTTCAATAACATCCTTGCCCCTATCTATGGGTATGTTGAAATGGCCCTCCTCAATTTGCCGGATGATCATCAGGTGAAAGTCTATCTCGAGCGGGTTTTGGCCGCCTCTTTTCGGGCAAGGGATTTGGTAAAACAGATTTTAACCTTCAGCCGGCGGGAAACAGAAAAACGATTGCCCCTGGAGCCGCAAAGCATCATCAAGGAGGCCCTGAAGTTGCTGCGGGCTTCGTTGCCTTCGACCATTGAAATTCACCAGAACATTGTACCAGACTGCGGGATGATCCTGGCCAACCCAACGCAATTGCATCAGGTTATTATGAACCTCTGCACCAACGCCTACCATGCCATGCGGGAGACAGGGGGAATTCTCAATGTTTCCCTCACTCCGTATGCCGTCAAGGAAGAGGATGCAGTAAAAAATATCCATCTCCGGCCCGGAAGCTATTTGCGGCTTGAGGTAAGCGATACCGGGCATGGCATGGATAAAGCAATCGTAGACCGCATATTCGAACCCTATTTCACCACCAAGAGGCATGGTGAAGGTACGGGGCTGGGGCTCTCGGTGGCCCATGGCATCATCAAGAGTCATGGCGGCCATATCACTGTTTACAGTGAATTGGGGCAGGGAACCACCTTTCATGTATACCTTCCACTTGTTGCCGCAATCGCCCAGCCGATGGAGTCTCTATCCCCGCAATCACTGGCCATGGGTAGTGAGAAGATCATGCTGGTGGATGATGAGGATTCCACCCTTGAGGTGGCGCGGGATGTGTTAACCAACCTGGGGTATGAGGTTGCGGGGTTCAGCAGTCCCCTCGACGCCCTTGAGCATTTCCGTCACCATGTGGATCAGTTTGATATCATTGTTACCGATATGACAATGCCCAAGATGACAGGCGATAAATTTGCCGCGGAAGTGAAGGTACTCAGGCCTGGGATTCCGGTCATCTTATGTACTGGATTCAGTGAAATGATAACGGAAGAAAAGGCAAAGGATATCGGTATCGCCGCCTTTCTCACCAAGCCGGTTCCCATCCACATATTTGCCTCGGCCATTCGCAAGGCCTTGGATGAAAGGGCGTGAGGATTTCCTCCTCGGTCCTCTTTATTGTCCCAGTAAATAAAGCAAAGGCGGACAGCTAACAGCCCCTTGAAAAAACTCAAATTTCAGCACATCAGGTCGGATCCGGCAAGTGGGACCCGACCTGCAGCTCCAGCGGTGGCGCACCGAGGCGGTTGCCGCCCCCCCCGTCCAAGCAGCGAAACGAAGGTGCGCCTGCACTCCGGGGCGGTCTCTTTCTCCGCCCCGGAGATGTCGTTTCCGGCAGCTTTGTTGCTCTACAGGGTTACCCGCAGATCTCCGTCATCGCTGACGGTATAATCCACCCGCTTATGGGATGCATCAAGGGTTTGCACGCGAATCTCGTAGGTTTTGCCGGTCACAGAGTAGGTGTGGCTCATCACGGCATTGGCCAGGTCGGCGCTGTATCGGGTTGATTTGCGATCGCCCCAGTAGACGAGGACGGTGGTGACGTCCGCTGGAAAGTTGGCGGTCAGGGTTACGGTTTTGCCGCTGACTGTGCCACTGAAATCAATGGTGGGCGTTGGCAGGGCTTCAACGACGGCGGCGGTGGCGGTGGTCGAGCCGGTGGCTGTTTTGCCGCTGGTCGATTCGGTCATGCTGAGGGACACGGCATAGGTGCCGGCGGTGTCATAGCGGTAGATGATGATATCATTGCCATTGCCGCCAATGATGCTGCCGTTGCCGCCGAAATCCCAGGTGAAGGAGCAGGTGCGTTCCTCTGGCTGGCCGTCCACCGTTTCGAAGCAGGAGGAGCGGCTGGCATCACAGGTGACCACCCGGTCCGTATCCAGGGAGGAAAGGCTGGAGATGCGGGGTTCAACCTGGATTTCGACGGATTTTTCCCATTTGACTGTTTCGGAAAAACCCCAGTAGGCATGGCAGGTGTTGGCGGAACAGGTGCCGCCGCTCTCTGCCGGGGTAAAGGTGAAGGTCAGGGCCTGGGGCCCGTCCGCTGGCCGGCCCGGGAAGGTCGGCGCCGGGGCGACGTTCACCGTGCCGTTGTTGTGGGTGGCGCCTACGCGAACACCATTGGTTGTCGTCTCGTAATGACAGGTCTGGCAACCGTAGCCGATCTGATTGTGACGGGCATGGCGGTCGCTTGTAGCGGTTGTCGGCGGGTAACCGTGACAGGAGTTGCATTTCGGCAGAAAACCGGTTTTGTGGTCGTGGCAGCCCAGGCAGTCCATGCCGTTGTTGTGTTCGGTGCCGGAGCCGTCCGCCCGCCAGTATGTGGTGGTGGTGTGACAGACCTGGCAGATGCCGTCCGGCGTCGAATCGTTGCCGCCGGTCCCCAGTCCGTCGCTTGTGGCCGCGTCCTGCGGGCCGAGGAAGCGAACGGTGGCGGTCGGCCAGGATGAGGACGATCCGGATCTTGTGTCTGTAAAGACCCGCGACAGAATCTCCTGCCCATAAAAGACCCGCAGGTCCATCGGTGGCCATATCCTGAAGGTGGGGTCCTCCACCTTGCCCTTGACGACGATGTTGATGGTGTCGTCGGCATTGGTGGTGACATTGACGATTTCCGCATAGTAGTTCCGCGGCCGATTCTCCGGTGAGCGGATAACTTCCAGCATCAGGCCACGCTCTTCGCCCGTTTTTTTGTTCCAGGTGCTGACATCGCTCCAGTTGGCATTATTGATGGTCATTTTTACGTTGGGGAACGTCGTGGTGTCGGCCAGCGGATCCCAGATGTGGGTGCCCATATACCAGACTCTGTTGCCCTCGCTGTCGTAAGCCGGTGTCAGATTGGCGATTGCCGGGGTGAGAAGCGGATCGGTGTGATCGATCTGCGGCGGATGCGCCCAGTCATTCTGGGTCGGGCCGTGATGGCAGGAGCCGCAACCCCGGACCAGGGTGCCCCTGGTGTCGGCGGCGATGGCGGTGGCGGAATGTGATTCCACGGCCGGCGCGGCATGCAGGGTGTAGGGCGGGCCGCTTTCATTGCCATGGCAGCTGGTGCAGAGAAAGAGATTGGAGTAAAAGGCCCAGCTGCCGGTGACCCCGTCGTCGGTATGGCAGTTGCCGCAGTCCCGGAAGCTGAACCCGTCCGAATTCATGTAGCTGACATTGTCATGGGGTGACTGTTCGTAAAAGCTGTAACTCAGCTGAGCCGCGGCCACAGTCGGCATGGCCAGCAGGAGAACAAAGGGGAGGCTTTTCATCATTTTTTTCTTCATTTTTTCTTCCTTTTTCTTTTCGCGCGGGACCGTGCAAGCTGCCGCGGCGTCGTGCTGATCGATGGTGCCGGGCCTGAGAGCATTCCCGGCGTCTGGTGCTGTGGTAAGCAAAAAAAACACCACCAGGTGGTATTTGGGAAAGGAAATGTTTTTTTTGGCCAAGGCATTATCCGCGGCCAACTTCCGGGCGATTCCGGTGAGCCAGGAGGGAGTTCGCAGTTTTTTGCAGAATGTCTTTTGGGTGTAATGACTCAACGAAGGGCCGTTTGCCCCATAGACGGAAAGCCCAATCCGGAAAATTGTCGATTTTGATGAGGAGATGACAGGATAAACGGGGCTCTCTTCCGTCCGGGCGAAATTCTTGCCAGTCAGCTTGCGATATGCGATTTCGCAGGTGTCTTCTGAAGAGGATGGAAAACAAAGAAGCTGCCCCTCTCATTGCCGGACAGGCATGACCAGCGAGGCGATGGGTATTGGTGCGCGGGATCAGTAATTTATCAAGACGCGACCCCATATGCGGTGCGACCCCATATGCGCGACCCAATATGCGGTGCATGAAAAACACAAACAAGCAATACTGATTTGTCTTTAAAAAAGAGATAAAATTATATTGTTTTGTTGTGATAAAAAATATAATATGTGACGCATGAAGACCATATTATCGCAACTCATCGATGATTTTCAGGAGCGTGAGCTGCCGGAACTGGTGGCCAGGAATAATGATTTTCCGGGAGTACCGGGCAAAGCGGATGTCGCAATAGGCATGCGGCGCACCGGCAAGACCTTTTTCTGCTATCAGAAAATGAAGGAACTTCTGGGAGGCGCGGTAAAGAAGCAGCAGGTCCTTTACCTGAATTTCGATGATGAAAGGCTGCTTGATTTCAGCGTCAAGGACTTCCAGTCCATTCTTGATGTCTACTACGGCAGATTTCCTGAAAACAAGGACCTGGTGTGTTATTTCTTTTTCGATGAGATCCAACGTATCGATCAGTGGGAAATGTTCATCAGACGTCTGCTCGACACGGAAAAGGCCCGGATATTCCTCACCGGCTCATCCTCCAAACTGCTAAGCACGGAAATCGCCACCAGTCTGCGTGGCCGTTCGTTATCCACGGAAATCTTTCCATTCAGCTTCAAGGAATATCTTAATGCCAAGGGTCTTTTTGCAAAGACGCCGCAACAATTCGGTTCCAGAACCGCAGCCACACTCCGGAAAGCGATCACCAATTATCTGGAGACCGGCGGTTTCCCCGAAATGCTGAATCTGGACCCCAACCTGCGGGTGGAAGTCTTGCAGGGCTATATCGATTCGGTCATACTCAAAGACGTCATCGAACGTCACCGGGTCAGTAATGTCATCGCCCTCAAACATCTGGTCAGCCATATAATGCATGCGCCGGGCGGCAAGTTCAGCGTCAACAGGTTTTACAACACCTTGAAAAACATGGCGGTGAAGTGTACAAAAAACAGCCTTTACGAGTATCTCGATCACCTGCTCGACGCCTACCTGCTGTATCGTGTTCCTATCCACAGCCATTCGGAAAAGGCACGCATGCTGAACCCGCCCAAGATCTACACGGTGGATACCGGCCTACTCAACGCCATGGCCTTCCGCAAGTCCGCAAACAATGGACCGTTACTAGAAAACCTGGTATTTCTGCACCTGCGACGGCGTGGTTATGAGACGGAATATGTCAACACTCAGGATGGCAACGAAGCCGATTTTTTTGCACGCAACAAGGTGTCCGGGGATACTAACCTCATCCAGTCTTGTTGGGATATGACGGATCAGAACACGTTCAACCGTGAATTGCGGGGATTGCAAAGCGCGATGAAAGAGTTGTCCATCAATTCTGGAACCATCGTTACTTGGGACGATGAGGCCATTATAGAGGGAAACGTCAATGTGGTTCCTGTCTGGAAATGGCTGCTGATATTTTGACATTGAAAGTCTCCCTGTTTTGGAAATATCCACACATTTTGTTGTCAAAAATGTTAGGTTGGATTAGATCAAGAATCTTTATAAGAACTTGAGTTATCGGATGCTAACGCCTGCTAACAAGCACCTTACCCTCAGGCGCCCAAATATCTGATCAGGGCCGCGAAGGAGATTCCTCTTTTATAAATTCGACCAAAATAGAAAACGTTGAATTGTTTGCGAAGGAACAGCCTGAAACGCTTGAGAGCTAGCTTTAACCAGGACTTTTTGCAGCGTAAAACAAAAAACGCGCCCTCTGAAAAGCGGCGATAGCGCAAAGCTATTATGATAAACTGGAACACTAAATGACGAACTTTCCGAGGCCGCTGAAAATTTTTCAGGACGAGACACACGGGGTCAGCTACGCGACACATCGATACTGTTACGATTCAAATTCCGCACCTGATTCCTTGTATGACAAGGAGCAGGACTTCATTTTTGAAAGTTTCGGTGAAACTGACAAGTCAAAAAAATCACGCGACATGTTGCCGCTCGCTGAGAAAGTTGCGCGAGTTGGTTCTCCATTGTTTTCGTACTTCTTGGATGGATCTCGTCGAGTTTACAAACTAGACGACATTCAATATAAAAATCGTATCTTTCCTATTCTTCTCGGCCAAATCGGAGCTTCGTGTTGCCAACGAGACAGCGACGGAAATGTCAAAAATCTGCGCACGCAAAATAGGCTGATTCTTGCGGTTCCAGCTATTGCAGACCCGAATGGTGGTAACGGAAAAAACGCGTTCTTTGATGCAATCTTGAACAAGATTAACAAAGAATCGACACTGAAGCGGCTCGACTTAGAATTGCATAGTATTATTACGTATCCGAACGTAAAAGACAGCGATTACGCAGATTTGGCAGTTTCGGATTTGCATGACGAAATGCTCGACATGGAGAAAGAATTTGTCAACTGGATTGTGAGAGAACAACATTTGCTAACCCCAGACTCTATGCTCATCAAAGATGGCTCTCTCGAATACAAGAAGATCAAAAGAGGTTCCTTCAAGGACATTTCTCGACTGAAGAGCAACTATAAATGCGTAGTCGGTGTTTCAAAAAAGTTCAGTCCGGAGAAGAGCTACGATTCAAAGGGCGGCTCGAATGCAGCAAAGATCGCTGAGCTTCCGCTTTATCATAGGACTCCGGCGTTTAAATTCAGATCAAATGTATCCGGTGGTGCTGGAGGAGCCGTTCATTTTGCCGCATGGTATATTCGCATACGAAGGATTGAGGATACGATTAGTCCTTTTGATGGGGTTGTTAAAGTGGAGTGTTTATTGGTCGACGACAGCGCTGTTGAGAAGGGCTTGCCAAGCGACGAAGTGGACACAATTTCGGCCAACATCGTCTGGGAGAGACTTCCGACCTGCTACGGCAGCGATCTCCGCTGGGCGAATCACCTTTACCCCATATATTTGACTGAGCGTTGCTTGAAGAGTCATAGATTAAGCGATCATGTGATCATGAATCTGCTATAGCTTTCAGAGGGCGTATGAAGATTATCGGAAAAGTCACTGCGTTAGAGAATCGGCCGACTACTATAGACGAATTTTATTTCTGGACCGACACGGAACGAATTTTAGACCCATTCGATGTAGTTGTTGTAGACCATCTGAACGACTCAAAGACTTACGGCGTCATCGAAGAGATCAATCATATTACTGATACCCCTGGCTATATGGGAGCATTCATCTCAAATGATTTCGGTGATGTCAACGCCAAAGCCCCAACACGGCGAATCGGTATGAATTACATCAAAGCTCGCGTCGTGGGAAACACTGCGTCAATTTACATTCCGGTACGTGACGGCAGCCCAGTCCGACTAGCTGACAAAGAACAGGTTAGTCAAGCTTTGGGACTATCTAAAGTTAAAAACCCGTTACCCTGCGGATACATTCAAATGTATTCTTATAACAGCGAAGAACAAATACAGCTCCCTGTTCAGTTCAACGGCAAGTTTCTGATTGGGCCGGAAGGTGCGCATTTGAACATTAGTGGAATCTCCGGGTTAGCAGCCAAAACTTCATATGCGATGTTTCTTTTGAAGGGCATGCAGCATAAAATGAGCAAGCAAGGAGCGGACAAACCTTTCGGTGATGAGACAGTAGCTTTTGTCGTTATCAATGTAAAAGGACGCGATTTGTTGCGCCTTGATCAACCACCAGCGGAAGATCAATTTTCTGAAGCCGATGCGGATCGCTATAAAGAACTAGGCGTCGACCCGACTCCGTTCGAGAATGTCAAATACTTCTTGCCTCATGATCAAGATGATTATTCGAACACTTATGCAAGCAAGTCGTATGTGGAAGAACTGATCGGCTCGAAGAAAGGCTACCGCTACAAATATACGCTTGATGATGATCTTGATAGCCTCGACTTGCTATTCGCAAACATTGAAGATGCGACTGGTACCATGGAATCTGCCTGCAACTACATTCAATCGAGACAAGGAATATTTGCGGACGCTGGTGATTGGGATACTCTTGAAAGCAAAATTAGCGAACTGAGTCAGGCGAACAAGAAAGGCGGCGACAAAGAGATTACGGTCCAAAGCTGGAGAAAATTCAAAAGAATAATCTCGAAGTCGCTGAAGAATAAAATTTTCGGAAGTAGAGTCGTACCTGAAGTCGGGGAAGTTCGATTGAGCAGTGCGCTTTCGGAAATCCGTGCAAACGAGATGTATGTTGTCGATATCGCAAAGCTAGACGAAAATTTACAGTCCTTCGTATTCGGAGATGTTATTCGAACGATATATGATCTTAAGCTGGGCCAGCTCACCGACAAGGAAGAGAACATACCTTCAAGGATCATAATTTTCATTGACGAATTGAACAAATACGCCGGTTCAGATTTGCCGAACAATTCTCCGATACTAAGACAGATTATCGACATTACTGAACGCGGCCGGTCACTCGGAATCGTTCTATTTTCAGCGGAACAGTTCAAGAGCGCGATACATGAACGTGTGAAAGGCAACTGCTCAACGCACGCATATGGCCGAACTAATGCAATTGAGGTGTCAAAGAAAGACTACAGTTATGTACCATCCGTCTATAAAAACATGATGGTTCGTTTGAGCCAGGGTGAATACATCGTTCAGAATCCGGTATTTACATCACCATTACATATTCGTTTTCCGCGACCGATTTACTATCAAGAAAAATAGATATGAACGACGAAATAATACTTATTGGTAAAAATATCATCGAGATTCTGACAACGGGTATGTACCATAATCCGTTGGTCATTTTTCGGGAGTATATTCAGAATGCTGTAGATGCCATCAATACCGCTGTCGATAGAGGTTTACTGACCGACGTCAGTGATGGAGATATAGCTATTACAATTGATCATGCGAAAAGATATATTGCGGTTGAAGATAACGGGATCGGCGTTCCTTCAGAGATCGCTTGGAGAACTCTTACGAGTATAGCTGCGTCAAACAAAGATCGGACTAAAAATCTGGGCTTCAGAGGTATCGGTCGACTCGCCGGACTGGCATACTGCGAAGAGCTTGTTATTGAAACAAGCTTCAAGGGCGAACCTGTTAAGACAGAGCTGCGATGGGACGGCAAAAGGCTAAGAGAGTTACTGAACAACAGAGAAGACACGATACTTGCTTCCGATGTCATAAAAGAAATTACTTCCTTTGAAACCGGGTTGTCTGAGCGGAAAGAGGAGCATTATTTTAGAGTAAAATTACTGGAAGTGAAAAATGCAAAGCTACTGAATGTGGACGAAGTCAAAAAATATTTGCGTATGGTCGCTCCCGTAAACTTTTATTCCAAGCGATTCATTTTCACAAAGTCAGTCTTGCAGGGGCTGGCCGATCGTGGCGTGCACTGCGCCGGATACCGAATTTTTATAAATACGGAAGAACTCTTCAAGTCATACCGCAATAACATCTATCAAGGCGATGCGACGAACAAGAAAAGCATAGACGAGATTTTCGACATCGACTTCATTGAACTCCATTCGTCTGACAATAAGCTACTTGCTGTTGGATGGTACACCTTGACGCAGCAGATGCAGTTGATACCGGTTTTTAATGAAGCTTGGGGGATCAGATTCCGGAAAGGTAACATTCAAGTCGGTGACGAATTTACGTTTCAAAAGTTCTTTCGTGAAAATCGCTTTCATCGTTATTTTTGCGGAGAAATACACGTCGTACATGATGAGCTTTTTCCTAACGGGCAACGTGACTACTTTGACGAATGTGAGCTCCTGAGTGAATTCGAAGAGCAGCTAAAAGTATTTGCAGACAAACTACAGAGCATTTGTCGCAAAGCGTCCGATTGGAACACGGCGGAGAAGTCCGTTGAATCCTACGCGACTGAAATTGAGAAGTTCGAGAAAACATTCGAGACGCAGGGATTTTTCAGTCCAGAGCATGAAGAAGAAGAGAAAGCGAAGCTTGACAAAGTCAAAGAAAATGCCGAAAAAGCTGCGAAGAAGTTGGAACGAATCGAACAGCAATCCGAAAATGACGAGACGCTAAAGCGCTTTGTAGAGTATCGCATTAACAAGCGCCCTGAAACTGAAAAGACAACTACTAACCCAACTCCTGAGACCGCAACGAATAAGTGTGGAAAAAAATACAGGGCGAATAAACTCAGCCAGTTAAGCAAGAAAGAACAGAGACTGGTTGGGGAAATATACGAAGTGATTAGAACAATTCTTCCTCCGGATTTGCAGAAAGTACTTATATACAAGATTGAAGAACGATTCGGACTCAATAAAAACAGTGACTGATCAAAAAAGAAAGAGACGGGTTCTGCTTGTGGAGCCCGGCTACAGAAATAAATATCCTCCGTTGGGTTTAATGAAGCTTGCGACGTATCATCGCATGCGAGGAGATGAGGTTCGTTTTTTTAAAGGCGATTTACGTAAACTAGTCGTCGACATGTACGCCGAGGCTGTCATCGCCAAGTTTTATTCGATTGACGACAAAATTGACTGGCGACGCTATAAGAAGCAGATTTTTGAATACATTCAGTATGGCAGAACTAATACTCTGTCCGAATTGACTGCTTTGAGCAGAGTTTTCAGTGCCTCAATTGCGACTTGGTTGAAGTATTATTTGAAAACTTATCGGAGCGGTAAAGTTGATAAAGAAGCACTCTGGGACCGGGTATGCGTAACTACTCTATTCACTTTTTACTTCAAACAGACAGTTGAGACAATTGAGTACTGCAAATGTCTCGTACGCGACAAATCCGACGTGATTGTCGGCGGCGTAATGGCGTCATTGATTCCTGATGAAGTTGAAGAAGCGACCGGTATAAGACCTATTGTCGGTTTGTTGGACAAGCCAGGTGTTCTTGACAGTTGGGACCGGAATATAATCGATCAACTGACACCTGACTATTCGATTCTTGAAGAAATCGATTATCAATACCCGGAGCACGACGGCTACTACGGGTATACATCTAGAGGTTGTATTCGCAAATGTGATTTTTGTGCCGTTCCGACGCTTGAGCCAGAGTTCAAAGAACAGCTGAGTATTCGTGAGCAAATTGAGATTGTCGGGCAAAATTACGGCGCGAGACGAAACTTGCTACTGCTCGATAATAACGTTTTAGCTTCGAAAAAGTTTGATGCAATTATAAAAGAGATTCGTGACATAGGCTTTGAAGCTGGGGCGAAATTCGTCAGCCCGAACTATCTCGAATTGGCGGTGCGAAATCTCAAAGCAGGTTTTAGAGTTGAGGCTTATACGCAGGTCGCTCATAAGATCTTGATTGACTTTACAACTCGATTAGCTGGCGAAACACTCCGGAGATATGAAGCAATCCTTGACGAACACCAAATCTCGTCTGACTACCTTCCATTTCCAGAGCACATAATGGAAGCGTACGAAAAGATTTCTGAGTTGTATGAGCAACGGCGAAATAAAACAGCGAAACAGAGATATGTTGATTTCAATCAAGGTGTTGATGCTCGGCTGCTGAATGACGAAAAAATGTCATTGCTTGCAACCATACCGATTAAACCACTACGTATTGCTTTCGACAGCATGAAGTTTGCCGCAGTCTACGAAAATGCTATACGGTTGGCCGCGAAACATAAGATACGGCACCTCTCGAACTACCTGCTCTTCAACTTCAGAGACAAGCCGATAGAGCTATATCGGCGAATGCGTTTGAATGTCGAACTCAGCAATGAACTTAGGTTGCAGATTTATTCTTTCCCAATGCGTTATAGTCCGATCTGGGATGACAACAAGCTTCATCACGGGCGGGACTATATCGGCGAACACTGGAATCGAAAGTTTATCCGGTCTGTTCAGGCTGTTCTGAATGCTACAAAGGGCAAAGTCGGAACTAAATTAGACTTTTTTAAAGCAGCCTTCGGACAAGATGAAGACGAGTTTTTTGAAATCCTTTATATGCCTGAAGCGTATATTCTTCAGAGACGGATTTGCGAAAAGAACGGGTTGACGGACTCATGGAGAGAACTTTACAAACATCTAACTGGAGATGAACTGAAGTTAGTATTGCCGATTATTGAGTCAAATGACTTTTCTTCGATCAGTAAGTACGGGCTCAACGATCGCCTGTGTTGTTTTCTGCGGCATTATCAAGTCTCCTACAAAGATATGCCCGAAACTTCAGAAACAATTGTACAGCTAGTTGAAGACACATTCGCTCTTTCGCCGGGATATTTAGCTGCTTTCCGATAACTCGGAGGTGCATAGTGTGCAGTGAGAAAAAGCAGCGGCCAGTTTTCGGATTTTTCATGGTGCAAAACCAGACAGAGCTCTTCGAGAAGGGGTCAGATCTGCCTTTGACTCATCTTCGTCAAGGCACCCAAACTCAACATATCTTGGGGGCGTCAAAATCTCCCCACAGTCCTGTTCAGCAAATCAGGGTACTATCTCAAGTTCCCTTTCATGCATCCTGGCTTGAGCGCGCCAGTGGATATCTTTCACTCCCACTCTACCAGCTTTTTTTTGAATATGAAACGACCCTGAAAGTGTCATAGTTGGCGGGAAATTTTCTTTGAGTGGTCTCCGCTGTTTATTTTTATGAGTTGTATGCCCCCAGGTAATGGTCATAATTTCAACCATTATCCTTGAGAATTATTGAGAAGATCATTATAATAATGGCAGGACACCGATAAGGAGGAGCAAATGCAGACAATAGAGACTTATATCCCGATAACACAGGCGAAGGCAAAACTTTTGGATATGGTGCGGCAGCTACACGATACAGACGACACCATCGCAATAACAAAAAATGGAGTGCCGGAAGCTATCATGCTATCGATGAAAAAATTCGAAGGTTTTTTAGAGACTATCGATATTTTGGCCGATCCGGAAATGATGAAGCAGCTACAAGGTTCTGCTAAAGACGTAAAAGCCGGTCGTCTTATTGATATTGACGAGGCTTTTTAATGCCGTACAAAGTAATGATCACGGCTTACGCAAACAGGTACGCCAAAAAATTCAATCCTGAAGTAAAAAAAGCAGCAAAAGCAGTCCTGAAAGAACTTGCCCAAAACCCTTATCTCGGGAAAGAGTTACAAGCTGAATTGAAAGGGTTCAGGTCATATAAATTTTTGAGGTATCGGATTATTTTTAAGGCCGACATTAAGGAAAAAATTATTGTTGTTTGGGCGATAGGCCACAGGCGTGATATCTACGAAGCCTTTGGAGAACACCTATTGGGTCTTTCAACCGAAGAAGATTAAAATAGCAATCTACTGTATATGCAAACTTGCGCCTCACCCAATGAATGAATCACTATCCGTGCAAGTTCTCTATCCACCTGATTGCTTCGATATCCGAAACTTTTCCAAGATACTGCTGAGTGGTCGACAGGTCTGAATGACGAAGAATAATTTTTGAAATAATCTCAATCGGGACACCCGCCCGTGAAGCATATGTTGCAGATGCCAAGAATATAGCGCGCAAGGGGGACTTAGATGGATTTTTATAATGAAATAATGGAAGATAAGTACCACATTTTAAGCCTCAAAAATGCTAAGACTCCTGGCTTTTACCCCAATCAATTCCCTGATTATCCTGGTGTCAAAATTAGGCAATTAAAGGTTGGTGACTTAATCACGATCAGGGCATTTTTCCCAATAGGTACAGGAACGCCTGCTCAGGTCGATAGCGGGCTTATTGACCTTGAAGTTGAACACGTTGAAACTGACCATCTTTTTGCAGTGATACGGACCCAGCTTCCTGATGAATTTGTCTTGAGTAAAGGAGAATCTATAGAGTTGTGGGAAGATGAGATTCTGTATAAAAAATGAATCATGAGGGAATGATTTTTCATCTATTCAGATTGAAAATGACCGCTTTCAAAAGTCAACATATCTTGGGGAGAAAGTTCGCATATCTCCCTATCACGCTGTCCAGGGCCTTGAAAAATTTGTTGCCCGCCCGGCATTACGTTATGCGTAAGCCCTCACAGGGTATGAATTTTCCGCTGACGTCGTGAGCCAGCATTTGTTATGGTACGGTCATGGACACGACAGCACCTGTTTACCAGATTCGGGGCCGGAGCTGCGACTGGCTGATGATATTTACGGAAATCGAGAGGATTCATGGAATTTTTTGAATTCGCCGATGTGGCGACCACCCCGGAAGAGATCGTGGCCAGGCTCACCCTGGACGCGTTGCCGGTTTTCTGTGATGCCATCGAGGCGGTGGAGGGGGAAGGCGAGCTGGACCTTGTCATCTATTTCCTGCACTGGGGCCGCTTTCACATCCGCCGGGAACTGGTGATGGGCGGGGTGCGCTTCTCCGTGCCCGACTGTCCCAATGCCCTGGCCTGGACGGTGACCACCGGCTATCCGCCCTGCCCGGAGAAGATCGTTGTGCATGCCACCATCAACCGGACCGGCCACGATGACGAGTTTCTGGCCGCGACCAGTGCACTGCTGACCTCCTTGAAGGCTGGTCTTGAAGAGAAGCTGGCCTGCCGGGCCGCGGCGATCACTCCCCGTGCTTTTCAGATCCTTGACTGGCGCCGTTGATTTTCTGACGTCAAGTCTCTCCCGGCCGTGACGTGATTCACGCCAGACGGTCCCGCGGATTTTCGCCGATCATTTCGGCAAGCAGTGGCTCGACCTGGGCGGCAAAGCCGCTGCCCGCCTCTTCGTACAGGTTGAAGGCGACCTGCGCCCCCGCCGCCTCCAGTTCGGCGGCATCATCGGGGAACAGAGCGAGAGCCGCAATATAGCCGGTAAAGTCCTTGTCTCGGATCTGCTTCAGGGCATGCATGTTGGCGTTGTGTTCCGGCATGGCCAGCAGCACCATGCGCAGATTGTCATGCCGGGCCCGGTGCCAGAAGTCCGGATCGGTGGCATCGCCATGCACGACCCGGCGTCCCTTGTTTCGGTGTTCCAGCACCTTGTTGGTATTGTTCTCAACGCCAATCGCCACCTTGCCGAAATCGCCGGTGAGGAAATCGTAGGCGCCGGTGCCGACGCGGCCCATGCCGAAAATCGCCACCACCGCCTTGCCCATATCGATGGGCTGTTCCTCCGGATGCCGTTGTTTTCGTTCAAATCTTTGCAGGCGTGACTGCAACAGATCAAAGAGACGATGGGATGCCTGATTAAGAGGAGCGGCCACCACAAAGGAAATGGAAAGGGCGATGGCGATGACGAGCATCCATGATGAATCCATCCAGCCATTGGTCACCCCAACCGCTCCGACAATCAGACCGAATTCGCTGTAGTTGGCCAGGCTCAGAGCGGCGAGCAACGATGACCTGGCCCGCAGGCGTAACGCGGTGAGCAGCAGGAAAAAAAAGACTACCTTGACAGGGATGAGCAGCACGAGGAGCAGGGCCAGGGCGACATCCCGCAAACCCGGCAAGCCGGCAAGACCGATCTGGACAAAAAAACCGACGAGAAACAGCTCTTTGAGACTGAAGAGGTTGTCGGCGATTTCCGAGGCCCGTTTGTTGGCGGCCAGCAGCATGCCCAGGGCCAGGGCGCCAAGGTCCGGTTTGAGGCCGACCATTTTGAAGGACGCGACGCCCAGGGCCAGGGCGGCGAAAAGTCCGAACATCGGCAGCAGTTCGCCATGGCCGCAGCGATTGAGAATGGTATAAATTGCCGGCCGCAGCAGCACCAGCAGGACAATCAGCGGGACGGCCCAGAGCGACGGCAGTTTGCCGGTCGAGGCGGTGAGAAACAAAACCGCGAAGATATCCTGCATGATCAGGATGCCGATGGCGGTGCGTCCATGCAGGGAAAGCATTTCTCCCTTTTCTTCCAGAATCTTGACGGCAAAGACGGTGCTGGAAAAACTGAGGGCAAAGGCGATGAGCAGGGCGCGCTGTGAATCGATATCGGCAAAGGCCTGCAAACCCAGTGACGACAGGAGAAGAAAGGTGAGCGCAAAGAGGAGAACGGTGATAACTGCATGGGCGCTGGCCCCGACCCAGACTTCGGGCCGGGTCAGGTTTTTTATTTTCAGTTTCAGGCCGATGGTAAAGAGCAGCAGGGTCACGCCCAGGTCGGCGACAATGGAGATGGTGGGATCAGCCTTGATGCCGAAGGCGTAAAAGAGGAATCCGGCGCCCAAAAAACCGAGCAGAGGCGGCAGGCCGACCTGGCGCGCCAGAAAGCCCAGGAGGAAAGCGGTGGACAAGGTCAACGGGTAAGCGTCGATAACGCATTGATCTGCCATGATGTTTTCCAGAATTTATTTTGTTTGGGAAATGGCGTTTTCAGCGGGTGGATGCAGGATTGACTCTCCCCATGTACCATATATCCGGCTAAAGTTCAAATCGCATCGCTCCAGCAGTCCGGTCTGTTATTGCTGTCTCCTGTCCGGATCTCCGTTCACTCCCCTTGCAGGGCGGCCGGTTTGATGGTCTGCGGGCCGAAGCGCTGGTTGATCCGGTCCAGGGCATTGTTCAGTTTTCGCCTTTCCCCCTGTCCGTTGTCACCGAAGAGATCGAGTTGCAGCGGGGAATCGTCGGCGGTCAGGTTGGAGACGGTAATGCCGACCAAACGCACCGGTCTGTTGCCGGCCAGGGTTCTGGGCAGCAGTGTGATGGCGGCCTGATAGAGCTGGCGGGCGTCACTGGTTGGCCGGGACAAGGTGAGGGAACGGCTGGCGGTGCTGAAGTCATTATATTTGATTTTCAGGGTGGCGGTGCGGCCGGCGCATCTTTCCCGCCGCAGCCGCTCTCCTGTCTTTGTCGCGAGTCGCAACAGCTCCCGTTTGATCGCTGCAAGATCGGTGATGTCGTGGGC
>CAZUZJ010000010.1:0-21783 GCA_964624225.1 uncultured Desulfobulbia bacterium
CCATGTCTATCCGTGTGCGCAGGGAAAGGGCATTCACAATTGCAGCCAATGCCCGGATTTTCCCTGTGATCTGTTACACCCCTATGAAGATATGGCGAAACTGTGGCATAATACGAAGGTGTTTCATCTCTGCCTGATCAGGAAAATGGGCATCGAGGAATGGGCGAGAAACAAGGCGGAACAGGTGCTCTCCACCTATTCGCATGAAAAGTGGCGGCTGTAACGCATGTCAGTCGTGTCCCGCGCCGGCGGCAGGGCGCGGGCGCTTGAACCATTTCGTCTATGCCGTTCAAGAAAGGAGGTCGCGCAATGAAGAGGATGAAGATGGGGGCCCGTTTGCTGGTGCTGCTGCTGCTGGTGGTTTTCGGCCTGGTGGCCTGCGCCGGCACGTCCAAACAGGCAAGCACCGGGGAGTTCGTGGACGATTCGGTCATCACCGCCAAGGTCAAAACCGAGCTGGCCAAGGACAACGCGGTCAATCTGTTTAAGATCGGTGTCGAGACCTTCAAGGGCACCGTCCAGCTCAGCGGCTTCGTCGATTCGCGGCAGACCGCCGACAAGGCGGGCCGGATCGCGGCCGGCGTCAAGGGGGTGCGCGCGGTCAGCAATGATCTGGTCGTCAAATAGCCGCGCCAATTTGTCGACCGGTTCAGTGCGGGGGCGGGACAACCGCCGCCGTCCGCGGTTTAGCCGATGTCCCGCCGCACCCCCGTTTCCCGGGTGGAATAACCGCCCATCGCCTCCACCGCCTGTTTGAAGTCATCGCGGCCGATGACGTCCAGCAGCTGGCGGATCATCGGCAGGTCGAGGAAGCGACGGGGGATGATGAGGTCGTAGCGCTCCTCGGTTACCGGGATAAAGTCGAGCTTGAGGGCCCGGGCCGCGGCCAGGATGCCGAGTCCCGCGTCGGCCTTGCCGGAGAGCACGCCCACCGCCACTGCCATGTGGGTGTATTCCTCGTTGTCGTAGCCGATGATGCCGTCGCCGGTGAGTCCGGCCCTGCTCAGCTCGAAATCGAGCAGCACCCGGGTGCCGGAACCGGCCTGGCGGTTGATGAAGGTGACATCGTCGCGCAGGAGGTCGGCGACGGTGCGGATTTTTTTCGGGTTACCGGGCCGGACCATGAAACCCTGCTGGCGATAGACCAGGGTGATGAGGGCGACCTCCTGGTCCGGCAGATAGCGCCTGATGGCCGGCTGGTTGTACTCGCCGCTGGCCGGATCGAGAAGGTGGCTGCCGGCAATGTGGGTCATGCCCTCGCGGATTGCCATGATGCCGCCCAGGCTGCCGACATGGGTCGAGCAGAGGGGAAAGGCGGGACTGCCTTTTTTGAGGAAATCGTGGATGAGATCCAGGGTGAGGTCGTGGCTGCCGGTGCAGAGGATGGTCTTTGCGATCTGGCCGGGCGAACGCAGCAGTTCGAGATCCACCGTCGTATCCTTGCTCAGTCCCTCGCTTTCCTGCGGCACCCGCAGCATGGAGTTGGCCCGGGTCAGGGTGGTGATGGCGCCGGCCCCCTTTTTCAGCGAAGTGGTGACGTAGTGGTCGTCGATGCGGCCGGTGATCATCCGGCGGAACTCCTCCATGCCGGCTCGGGAGGGCAGATTCTTGGCGAGACGGGCGGTGAGGCGGCGCGGGGCCTCCGGCTCTCCGCCCTGCATGGCGGCGAGCAGCGGCACCACGAACTGTTCGCAGGAGATGATGGCTGAGACCGGATAGCCGGGATTGCCCACCATTGGTTTGTTGTTGATGACACCGAGGATGGTCGGTTTGCCCGGCATGATGGTGACGCCGTGCACCAGCACTTCGCCCAGTTCCTCGATGATCTGCACCGTGTAGTCGGCGCTGCCGGCCGAGGAGCCGGCATTGATCATCACCAGATCGGCGCTGGAGGCGATTGCCTGTTCGAGCTGCCCCCTGATGGTGGCGTAGTCGTCGGCCACCAGCTGGGTGACGGTGACCTCGGCCCCGGCCCGGCGGGCCATGGCGGCCAGCACCGCGCTGTTTGATTCCACCGTCCGGCCGAGCGGCACCTCTTCCCCGGCCCGCAGCTCCACCAGTTCCGAGCCGGTGGGGATGATGGTGACCCGCGGCCGCCGGCGCACCCAGACCGTCGGGCAGCCGGCGGTGAGCAGGGCGCCGAGATCGGCCGGCGCCAGGCAATGATTGGTCGGGAAGAGCAGTTCGGTGGCAACGATATCCTCGCCCGCCTTGCGGACGTTCTGCCAGGGGTAGACCGGTCCCCGGATCAGGCCCTGTGCCTGATCGGCGCTGACGACCACGTGCTCGATCATGATCACCGCGTCGGTCCCCGGCGGCAGGGGATGACCGGTGTTGATCGGCACCGCCTGGCCGCCGGCGATATCCAGGGTGACAGGCGCGTCGTCGGCAGCGCCGAAGGTGTCGTGGGCCCGCACCGCCAGGCCGTCCATGGCGGCGCCGTGAAAGGCGGGGGAGGAAAAGCGGGCCGCCACCGGCCGCGAGGTGACGCGGCCGTCCGCGGTCCGGCTGTCGATTTCCTCCTCACCGGTGGTAAGGGCGGCAAAGGTGCTGAGGAAAAGCGCCCGCGCCTCCGCCAGGGTCTTCATCTTCAGATAGATTTTCCGTTTCATGGGAATAAGAGGACCTCCGCCTGTTCTCCCTGATCGAGTCCTTCGCAGTCCCGATCGATTTTCAGCATGCCGTCCGCCGCCACCAGCGGTTTGAGTAGCCCCGATTTGCCATAGACCGGCACGGCAAGCGGCATGCTGCCCTCCGGATTGTCGTGCAACCGCACCCGCACATACTCCTCGCGGCCGATGGCCGAAGGGATCTGTTCAGCGGTGACGGCCTGGATGCGGCGCAGGCCGGTCTGCGCCGCCCCGCCCATCCGCAACAGCAGCGGCCGGACAAAGAGATAAAAAACGACCATGGCCGAGGCCGCGTGGCCGGGCAGGCCGAAGAGGGCGGCATGATGCTGCCGGGCGAGGATGGTCGGCTTGCCGCCCTCTTCGGCCTGCTCGGCCGGATGGCGACGCCGTGGGCCAGCACTTCGGTCCCGTCCAGCGCCTCGAAGACCGCCAGGGTGAAATCCCGTTTGCCCACCGAGCTGCCGCCGGAGACGAGCAGCATGTCGGCCCCCTGGTCGAGGGCGGCGCGACAGGCGGCCAGCAGCTCAGAAAATGTGTCGGGGATGATGCCGAGCGGCAGAGGGATGGCCCCGGCCTCCCGCACCAGGCCGGCCAGGGTCGTGGTGTTGATGTCGCGGATGCGGCCTGGACCGGGTGTCTGCTCGGGGGGCACCAGCTCGTCGCCGGTGCTGATGATCGCCACCAGCGGTCTTTTCGTCACCTTGATCTCAATGATGCCGAGTCCGGCCAGCACGCCGAGATCCTGGGGCCGGAGGCGATGGCCGCGGGACAGGACCGCGACGCCCTGCCGGAAGTCGTCGCCGGCGCGGATGACGTTTTCCCCCGGCGCCACCGCCCGAAAGATCTCGATGGTCCGTTCGTCGATGGCATGACTGTATTCGAGCATCACCACCGCGTCGGCCTCGGCCGCCAGCTCGCCGCCGGTCCAGATGCGCGCCGTCTCGCCGGACGCGAGGCGAATGGCGCTGCCGCTCGCGCCCATGGCAACCTCGCCGGTGACGGTGAGCAGGGCCGGCTCCGATTCGCTGCAGCCGAAGGTATCCCGCGCCCGCACCGCAAAGCCGTCCATGGTGGAGCGGGCAAAGGGGGGGAGGGCCTCCGGGGCGACGATCTCGTCGGCGAGAAAGCGGCCAAGGCCGTCGGCCAGCGCGACTGTTTCCGTGGCCCGGGCGGCGAAGCCGGCAAAGAGTTCGGTGAACTGGCGGGAGCTTTTGAGGTGGAAGAAGCCTTTCATGCGCAGGTCAGTCCTCGTCGCCGCCGTCATCGATGGTGATGCGGATCTCGATTTCCCGGGCGTTTTCGGTGTTTTTCAGCGAGTTGACAAAACCTGCCACCGTGCCGGCCAGGGAACGCTGGACAAAATATTTCATCGGCACCCGCACCCCGTTGATCAGCAGGGCGGCGCGGGTGCCGCGGGTGCGGGCATGGCGGAGAAAGCGCTCTTCGATGAAGGCGGCGATCTCCCGGCTCTGGTCGGGGCGGAAGACAGTGTCGACGTCAAGGTCATGCTCGCTGACCACGGCGATGACGCCGGGCACCGTGCCGCGCAGCAGCCGTTCCGGTTCACGCACCACCTCGATCTTGGCCACCTGTCTGGCCTGCTTGAATCCTTCGCCGATGATGATATCGACATCGAAGAAATAGCGGTAGGCCAGGGTGGTGAGGGCGGCCTCGCTGTTGCCGGTCAGCAGCATCATCTGATCCGGGGCAACGAGCAGCACGGTGTCGGCCCCGGCCTGGCGGTGCTTGGCGGTGTCAGTGTCGGGCCGGTCAAGGGCAATGCCCGTCTCCTTGCTTGACTTGATGACGCCGACCCGGTAGCCGGCCTCCTTCAGATGACTGACCACCCGGGCGGCAAGGGTGGTCTTGCCGCTGTTGTGCCAGCCGATAAAGGTAACGATCTGGGGCATAGAGAGAACTCATTCTGGCAGAGCCCGCTTTTTTGGGCAGGCAATCGCCGCAAAAAGGGGCGGTGGAGGAAACGGTTTGGATTCAGGATAAAACACCGGGTGGTTTGCCGTCAACCGCAAACTGCCTTCGTCCGTGTCAGGCATCAGTCTGCTTGACAACATCATGGCTGCTAGTGTATGCGTAGAATTACCTAAAGGCAAGGAGATATGCGATCATCGGCGATTTTTTCCGGCTTTTGTGGTAGCATGGCCTTTTTTCGGGATGGCTCCGGTCTTCTGAATTGTCCGGAGACATTTCCCGGCCATCCTGAGAATATTTATTTCATTTCGAGATGTTACTGCAACTCAGCACGTTGAAATATTATGATAAAACAGGTAACACTGGTTCATTCCACCGTGGTCGTCACCCCTGAGGGGCGGCAGCCGCAGGAGGAGCTGCTGGCCATCGAGACCCCGTACAAGGTGGCGTTAAACGACAAAGTCATCGGCGCCTCCATGGTGCTGGAGACCGGCCTGGAGGAGTTCGGCGCCGGGTTTCTCTTTGGCCAGGGCTATGTCACCAGGCCGGACGAGGTCAAGGAGGTGCTGGTCTGCCCGGAGGGGAAAATCTCGGTCTATGCCGACGTCGAAGAGGACGTGGCGCCCAAAGAGGTGATCATCACCTCCGGCTGCGGCGGCACCGGCAAGATCTCCCGCGACATGCTGGAGGGAGCCTTCGATCCCCTCCACGAGTATGCCCTCGACTTTGCCGAGATCCGCGCCTTCATCCTCGCGACCCTGCATGCCTCGCGGCTTGGCCAGGAAACCCATTGCGTCCATGGCTGCGGCCTCTGGGCAGACGGCCGGCTTCAGGCCTTTTACGAGGATGTCGGCCGCCACAACGCGGTGGACAAGGTCATCGGCGCCATTCTCCTCAAAAAGGCCTCGCCCCGGGGGGCGGTCTACACCACCGGCCGACTCACCTCGGACATGGTGCTGAAATGCGCCCGCATCGGTATCCCCATCGTCCTCTCCCGCACCGCCCCTTCTTCCCTCGGCCTGGCCATTGCCCGCCGGGCCGGGCTGACCCTGGCCGCCTATGCCCGGCCGGAGCGGCTCAACGTCTTCAACGCGCCGGAGCGCATTCTTCTCGATCCGGCCGGCAGCGCCTATGATAACGGCATCTGATCCCATTTCCCGCTATCGGCATCTGATCGAACAGGTTGACGCCATGATCGCCGATCTGGCGGTGATCCACCGTGCTGTTCTGCGCTGCCGGGCCGGCTGCTGCCAGTGCTGCACCCTGACCTCGGTGCTCGCCATCGAGGCCGAGGTGCTGGGCCGGGCCGTGGCCCGGCTGCCGGCCGCAGTGCGGAGCCGGCTGGGGCAGGGGGAGGGAGAGCTCTGTCCGCTGCTGCTTGATTCCCGTTGCGCCGTCTATGCCGGCCGACCGCTGATCTGTCGCACCCATGGCCTGCCGATCGGCTATGTCGATCACGACAAAGAGACGGTCATGGTCTCCGCCTGTCCGGTAAACTTTGCTGAAGATCATCCCTTTGTCCTGGAGGAGCTGCTCGTGCTCGACCGCGTTAATGAGGAGCTGGCGGCGGTGAACCTTGTCTATTGCCGGGAACGCGGGCTTGCCCCGGAGCGGCGCATCGCCATGAGCGACATTGTCGCCGGGACGGGGTTTTTTGTCGCAGGGGGCGATTAGGGATTTTTTCAGCCAAAAGAAAATGATAGAATGAAGGCAGGTGGACGGCAGGGGCGCCGTCTCGGTCCGGAAACGACAAAAACGGAGAAAGCCGATGACCAGTTTGCAGGATGTGGAGGATGAGGGATTTCTTTCCGAGATCATCAATGCCATCACCTCGGGAATCTTTGTCACCGATCTTGAACAGACCATTCTGATGATCAACAAAGCCGGGGCGCAGATGATCGGCAAGCGCCCGGGCGAATGCTTTGACCGCAAATGCTATGAGGTCTTCGACACCCCGCTCTGCAACACGCCATCCTGCGCCTGCAAGCTGGCCATGAAAAACAAGGAGGTCAATCAGGGGCAGACGGTGATGTATGTCGAGGGTCGGGAGATCCCCATCGAGTACTCCAGTCGGCCGCTGCGCAACCATCAGGGCGAGATCATCGGCTGTGTCGAGAATTTCATCGATATCTCCGACCGACTGGAAAAGGACCGGATCATCCTTCAGCAAAAGGAGGAGCTGATCCGCAAACGGGAGGAGGATATCCGCCATCTGCAGGATGAGATCATGGAGCTTTCCACCCCGGTCATCGAGATCTGGGACGGCATTCTCACCCTGCCGCTGGTCGGCACCCTGGACAGCCACCGGGCCAAGATCGCCATGGAACGGGTGCTGGAGGCGATCGAGCGCACCCGCGCCTCCTTTGTCATCATCGATATCACCGGCGTACCCATGGTGGATGCCGATGTCGCCCGCCATATCCAGCAGACGGCCAATGCCGCCCGCCTGATGGGCAGCGAGACGATCCTCACCGGCGTCGGCCCGCATATCGCCAAGGTCGTGGTCCAGGGGGGGGTGGGAATGGAAAAGATCACCGTGCGCGGCCGGATGACCGATGCCCTCCATCTGGCCATCGGCAAGCTGGCCGAACGGGAACTGCTGGTCGAACGGATCTCCGCCGTGGCCCGCGGTAAGGATGGCGGCAGGTAGGGCGTCCATGACCGGTCACGCCTCGTTTGCCATTTTCCCCTTGCGTTCTCTGCTGCTGGTCACCATTGAGGAGGAGATCGCCGACATCGAGGTCACCCATCTGCTCGATCAGCTCTGCCAGCAGGTGCAAAGGGGGCGGGTCCACGGTGTCATTGTCGATATGCAACGGGTGGAGGTGCTTGATTCCTACATGGCCCATCATCTCGAAACCATGGCGGCGGCCCTGCGCCTGCTCGACGCGACCATGGTGGTGGCCGGCCTTTCGGTGCCGGTGGTGATGACCCTGGTTGATTTCGGCATCGAGCTGGTCGGGCTTGCCTTTGCCCGGGATGTGGAGATGGCGGCGGACATGCTGGAGGCGGGCGGAGGGCATGAAGAGATTTCTCTCCCATTTTGAGGAAATGCCGGTCGCCAATCTGGCCGATGCCACTGTGGCCCGCCGAATGGCCGGCGAAGTGGCCCTGGCCATGGGGCTTTCTTCCCAGCGGGCGGCGGAGGCGGTGCTGGTGGCCAGCGAACTGGCCCACAACCATGTCATGCACGCCACCAGCAACGGCTCAATCCGCATCAGTGGTTTTCATCTGGGCGAAAGCCCCTGTCTGGCGGTGGTCAGTCTCGATCAGGGGCCGGGCCTGGACGCCCCTTTCCTGCAACGCGTCCGCGCCGGTCGTCATGGCGGGGGACTGGTCGCCGGACTGAAAGCGGTGGTGCGGCTCAGTGATCGGGTCGACTGCTTTTCCCGCCGGGAAATCGGCATTGACAGCGACTATGAAACCGTTATCGTTGCCCTGCTCGGGGATGAATCGCTGCCCCGGGAGGTGACGTGCCGGGCGGCCGGCGGTCTGGCGGTGATCAGCCGGGCGCGGGTCGGCTCCCATCTCTATGGGGACGGGGTCAAGATGCAGCAGGACGAACGTTTCCTCCGCCTTACCCTGGTGGACAGTCCCGGCCTCGGCGGCAAGGCGGCGGAAACCACCGCCGCCGTTTTTGCCGCCCTGGACAGTTATCCTCTGCTCTGGCCGCCGGGCCATGTGCTGGAGGAATTGGAATTTGTCCTGGCCGGGACCAGCGGGGCCGCGGTGGCCAGCCTGCTGCTCAACAGGGTGACCGGCAGATTGCAGAGCGCGGCGGTGGGGCATGGCGGCGCCCTTCTCTATGTCGATGGACGCAAGGTGGAGGATGGGCGGGTCAACGGCATTGTCGGCCAGTCCAGGTGGCGGCGGATTGTCGGCCGTGACTATGCCGGCGGCGCCAGTATCACCGCCTGTCTTCACTCCGACGGGCACAGGCCGTTCTCCTCTCTGCCCTCTCTGGCGCTGCCGCCGCTGGTGCTCGCCCATCTTCTCTTTGCGCCGCAAAAACCGCTGCGCGATGACGCAACCCTGCTGGTGCTGCAATGGCCGGAGAAAGTTACGACTCCCTGCACATCCTGAGCCTGGTGATCAACCGGCTGCAGGATATTCCCCTGATCCGGGCAAAGGTGAAACTGCTGGCCGGCGCGGTGGATTTTCCCCGACTGGCCATTACCCGGCTGGCCACCGCTGCCTCGGAAATGGCCCGCTTGCTGGCGATGAAATACGGTGGCGGCACGGTGGCCCTCTCCCTGGCGCGCACCTTCGACCAGAGAGAGCGCACCGGTCTGGCCATGGTTTTCGAGGGGAGACGGGCCTGCGTGGTCCAAGGGGATGAAGCGGCGCAGAACGAGTGTCCGCTGAGCGGCGAGGAGCTTTTCAATCTCGGGCCGGTGCGGGGGGCGCGGGCTGCGCTGGACAGCGTCTTTCTCCTGCATGGCGGAGAAGGGCTGCCGGCGACCATTACCTGTCTCAAGTGGGGTATTCCCCATTCCTGGGAGGAGTTGCAGCAGATCGCCGGCAAAACGCGCAAGGAACTGTTTGCCGATACGGAAGAGTCGTATCTGGAAAATTTCAAGGTCAAGCACGAGGAAGTTCTGAAGCTTCTGCGGGAAAAATCGATCCGGACCCGCGAGCTCGATCAGGTCAATGCCGAATTGATGCTGATGACTCAGAATATGGAGGCCCTGGCCCGGGAAAAAACCATGGCGGAGATGGCCCTTAAGGTGGCGGATCGCATCCGCAATCCGGCCACGGTCATCGGCGGCATCGCCAATCTGCTCATCGGCAAAAAAGGGGCGAAAGAGAGGGCGGAGAAACATCTGGCTGTTATCCGGGAGCAGGCGGTCAAGCTGGAACAGGCGGTGGCCGACTTTGAGCGGCTCGCCGTGCGGGCGGACAAGCTGTTTTACCGGGAAAATCTCCTCGATCTGGTCAATGAGGCGTTGGGGCTCTGTGTGACCCTGACCCGCAAAAAAATCCGTCCGGTTGTCGTTCCACCTCCGGAGGAAATGGCCATCAGGGCCAACCGGCCTTCCCTGAAGATGGGGCTGCTCAACACCTTCCGTTTTGTCGCGAGGACCATGGCCCCGGGGGGCGAGATGCCGGTGCGGCTCGAAAACGTCGAGGGCAGGCCTTCCCTGGTCGTCAGTTTCCGTCCTGGTCCGGGGGCGGAGGGTGAACAGCGCAGCCAGTCGGAATTTTCCCTCAATCTGGCCCGGCTGATCGTCGCCGAGCACCACGGCGAACTGACCCTGACCGCTGCCGACGATGATCCCTCCCTGAAGATCCTGACCGTTTCCTTTCCGCTGTTCTGGGAGGAGGCGGTCAGCGTCGAGTAGCGGGGAGTCAGCGCAATGCCCTTTCCAGGGCGACGGCGATCCGCTCCATGTTGGCCAGGTAATCCGGGGCCAGGGGGTCAAGGGGGATGACGACGCCGGCAATGGCCCGGGCAATGGTTTCCGCGCTTTTGACGGAAAACTGGGGCTGAACGAAGAGAACCTGCACCCCTTCCGCCCTGGCCCGGTCGATGAGCCGGGCCAGGTGGCGCGGTCCGGGTTGCTTGCCGCCGCTTTCCACCGCCACCTGATGGAGGCCGTAGGCCCTGGCGAAATAGCCGAACGCGGGGTGAAAGACAAAAAAGCTTTTCCCCCGATAGGGGGCAAGGGACTCGCTGAGTCGCAGATGGAGGGCATCGAGTTCTTCGGCAAAGCGGCGGTAATTGGCAGCAAAAAGGGAGCGGCCGGCCGGATCGAGTTCGCTCAGGCTGTCGCGGATGATGGCCGCCTGCTGTTTGACGAGCATCGGGTCGAGCCAGGTGTGGATGTCCAGTTCCTCGGCCTGATGACCGTGGTCGTCGCCATGCTCGTCGTGGGCGGCCATTTTTGCCAGGCTGATCCCCGAGGTCGTATCCACGATCCTGATGTCGGGCACCGCACTTTGCAGTTTGGGGAGAAAACCGTTTTCAAAGGCGACGCCGATCCGGAAATAAATCTTGGCCCGGGCCAGCCCGGCCATCTGTTTCGGAGTGGAGGCGTAGGTGTGGGGACTCTGGCCGGGGCGGACCATGACATCGGCGCGCACCCGCTCGCCGCCGATCCGTTCGACAAAAAAGAGCTGGGGCGGGATGGAGACAACCACCGGCACGCTGCCGTCGTTTTCGGTCCCGGTCGCGGTCACCGGCCAGGGACCGGCCAGCAGAAAAAAAAGCAGATACAGCAGGAAAGGGGCACGACGGGATCGCATCAACTGTCTCCCAGATAGGTTCTGCCGCCCAGAAAGCGTTTGCGGAAATAGCTGTTGTCCAGGGAGGCGGTTTGAATGGCTTTGCCCGGCTGCGGGGCATGGATGAAGGTACGATTGCCGGTGTAGATGCCGACGTGGGAAACTTTTTTGCCGCCGGTGGTGGCGAAAAAGACCAGATCTCCCTTTTTCAGTTCATGCACCGCCACCTCGCGGCCGCTGCGATACTGGCTCCAGGAGGTGCGCGGCAGGCTGAGGCCGTTGAGCTGGTAGACGGCCATGGCCAGCCCGCTGCAGTCGAATCCCTCCTCCGCTGACTGACCTCCCCACTGGTAGGGGATGCCGAGAAAGGTGGCGGCGGTTTGGGTGAGCTGATCGCGGAGAAAGGCGACGGCTTCCCGGCCCGGGCGGCCGGCGTTCTGCTCCTCGGGGCGGACGAGATGATAGTCTGTTATGACCCCCTTTTGCAGAAGGGCCTGGGCGTGCTCTTCGGCCAGGGCCAGGGTGGCGAAATTGCCGAAACGCACCTTGTAGAGAGCGGAAGAGGGGTCGCGGAAGTAGAAGGCGTCTATTCCTTTGCGGGTGAGGATTGCGGCGAGGCGGGCGGCATTGCCGACCTCGGCAAAGGCCCCGGCCTGGATGGTGTAGCCGAGGCGGGCAAGGGTGACGACCGGCGGCTCCAGGTCGGGCCCGGGGCTTGGCGGCGCCGATTTGCTGCCGCAGCCGCTCAGCATCTGCATGGCCAGCAGCAGAACAAAGAGAGAGGGCAGGATGGTGGCGGGACGTGAAGAGAAAATCTGCATGGCCCTTATGCTACCTGTTTGCCCAGCTGTTCGTAAAGATGAAAAAAAAGGTCGGACCGACAAAAAAACGAGCAATGACATTGACCCTGGAAGCCGCGGACAAGGCGGTCCCTCATTTTTTCCCTGCTGGGGTGGTTGCCGCCATCAGCCCTTACGGCGCGGGCAAGGTCAACGACACCTTTCTCGTCCGGCTGACCGGGAACGACCAGGCCTTCCTCCTCCAGCGTCTCAGTCGGCGGGCCTTTCCGCGGCCGGAACTGGTCATGGCCAACCTGCGTCTGGTCTGCGATCATGTGGCGGCAAAAATGGCCAGCGAGCTGATGACCGGCAACCGCTGGGAGATGGTGACGATCCGCCCGACCCTCAGCGGCGCTGATTGCTGGTTTGACGAGCAGGGTGGCTGCTGGCGGGTTCTGCATTTGATCGACAACACCATCTGTGTCGAGACGGTGGAGAACATCGGGCAGGCCCGGGAGATCGGTTTTGCCCTCGGCCGTTTCCATGAGCTGATCAGTGATCTCGATCCGAATCGCCTCGCAGATACCCTGCCCGGCTTTCATGTCACCCCCTGCTATCTCGCCCGTTATGAGCAGGTGCGGCAGTCGCCTGCTGCCGACCGGGCATCGGGGGCGTCCTGCTTTTTCTGTCGGCAATTCATCGACCGGCGCCGGAGCGGGGTGATGGTGCTGGAAGAGGCCGCCGCACAGGGAAGAATCGTGTTGCGGCCGATCCATGGCGATCCGAAACCGAGTAATGTCCTGTTTGATAAAGAGAGCGGTCGGGCGGTGAGCCTGATCGACCTCGATACGGTCAAGCCCGGCCTGCTCCTCTATGATCTCGGCGACTGTCTGCGCGCCTGCTGTAACCGGGGCGGCGAGGAAGATGAAGGAGCGGTGCTCTTTGATGCCGATCTCTGCCGGGCTCTCCTCCAGGGTTATGCCGAGGCGGCGAGGGTCGGTCTGGATTGCGGTGATGTCGATTTGCTCTTCGACGCCACCCGCCTCATCGCCCTTGAGTTGGGGATCCGTTTTTTCACCGACCATCTGGAGGGCGATCTTTATTTCAAGACCGCGTATGCCGGCCAGAATCTGGCGCGGGCCCTGGTTCAGTTTCGGTTGGTGGTGAGTATCGAAGAGCAGGAGGCGAGCATCCGGGCCATGGCCCGGGAGCTGAAACAGCGCCGGTAACATGAGGGCGGCCGGGCGGCAACCGGCGATCCGGGAAGGTCGGGCTGTTTTTTTTGTCGAGTGTGTCCTTGTCAACGGAGTATCTGATTTGCTAAGATGTTGCATTGAATCTGGTCATCGGCGCTTATCGCAGAAGGAGGGTGGATCATGGGAAAAACGATTGTCTGGCTGATCCTGTTCATGGTTCTTCTCGCCTCACCTCTGTGGGGCGGTGAGAATGCGGCCGGTTCCATCAAGAATCTGCAGGGGGTGGTCCTGGTTGAGCGGCAGGGCGCGGCCATCCCGGCCGAGAAGGGGATGCGGATTTACGCCAGGGATGTCATCGTCACCGGAGCCGACGGCTCGGTCGGCGTCATCCTCCAGGACAACACCATCTTTTCCCTCGGTCCGGACAGCCGGCTTGCCCTGGAGGAATATGTCTTCGCCCCGGACGAAGGACGCTTTGCCCTGCTGGCGAAAATGATTAAAGGCACCTTTGTCTATCTCTCCGGCGTGATCGCCAAGCTGTCGCCCGAATCCGTCAGGCTGGAGACGCCGGTGGGCACCATCGCCATCCGCGGCACCCGTTTTGCCGCCAAAATTGTTGAAAACTGACGACGCGGAGGAGAATGACCATGAAAACACCTCTTCATCTGTGCTGTTCTCTTCTGCTGCTGGCCGCGTTTTTGTCTGGTTGCGGTCCCAAGAACGTTGTTGTCCTCCTGCCAGACCAGGACGGCGTCACCGGCAGCATCGAGCTGGTCAATGACCAGGGCCGGCTGGTGATGGATGAACCGGGTGAAAGCGCCGAGATCGCCGCCGGCGGTCCGCCGAAGATGGTGACCCCGCTGACCGACGAGGAGGTCGATCGTACCTTCGGGGCGGCGCTGGCCATCGAACCAAGGCAACCGCGCAGTTTCCTGCTCTATTTCAAAAGCGGCGGCACCGAACTGACGCCCGAATCCGCTGCCCAGCTTGCCGAGGTTCTCCGGACGATCCGGGAGTGGGATTCCCGGGATATCAGTGTCATCGGGCATACCGACCGGGCCGGCTCGGTGGCGGACAATGTCCGTCTGTCCACGGAGAGGGCCAATTATGTGCGCGACCTGCTGGTCGCCAAAGAGGTTGATCCTGCTGTTTTGTCCGTTTCCTCCCATGGTGAGGGGAATCTGCTGGTTTACACCGAAGACGGGGTGGCGGAGCCGAGGAACCGGCGGGTCGAGGTCGTCGTCAAATGAAAAGGGGCGGCCGCTTCCGCCGCCCGCGTGCGCTGATTCTGCTCTGCGGCGCTGTCATCACCCTGCTTTTCTGCCTCTCTGTCATCTATCGTCCCACCCTCCTCATTCTGATCAGCCACAAGGTGTATGATGCAATGGTGCGCGCCCTGCCGGTCAGGGCGGCGGGCAACGGACCGCTCATTGTTGATCTTGACGAGAAGACCCTGGCCGAATGGGGCCAGTGGCCATGGCCGCGGCACCGGGTTGCCCTGCTGTTGGAAAAAATCAACCGGATGGGGCCGCAGGTGGTGGCGCTCGACATCCTCTTTGCCGAGCCGGATCGGACCTCGGTGCATGTCCTGCGCCGGGAATTTGCCCGGGATTTTGGGGTGGGGCTGGAGTTTTCCGGCCCCTCCCGGCCGCCTGCCAACAATGACCTCGTCCTTGCCGGCGTATTGGGCCAGGGACCGTTTGTCCTGGGCTACAAATTTCTCTTTGATGAAAACGGCCAAACAGGCCGGGTCGAGTTGCTCCATGCGGTGGATGCGGTTTTGGCAGGGGGCGATGGATCCGGTCTTTACCGTTTCTTTACGGCGGGCCGGGTCATCACCAATCTTCCCGAATTTTCGGCAGCAGCCCGGACCGCTGGTTTTCTCAATTATCCGGCCGATGAAGATGGAGTTTTGCGCCGGGTGCCGTTGCTCATCCGCTTTCAGGGCCACCTTTATCCCAGTCTGGCCCTGGCAACGGTCATGCAGGCCATGGGGAAAAAACGGCTGATCCTGGACATGGAAGACGATCGGCTCCAGGCGCTGCTGCTCGATAACCGTCGCATTCCGGTTGACGAGGCCGGCCAGCTGCTGCTGGCCTTCCGCAGCAGAGGCCGGGGTTTTGAGTATGTCTCCGCCGGCGACATTCTCGCCGACCGGCTGCCGGCGGAACGGATCGCCGGCCGCACGGTGCTGATCGGCACCACTGCCACCGGCCTCGGCGACATGCACCCGACACCGCTTTCCCCTCTTTATCCGGGGGTAGAGGTGCATGCCACCATTGTTGACAATATCATGACCGGCCGTTTTTTTTCCCGGCCCCTGTGGGCCGGCGGGGTGGAGCTCGCCGCCGTGTTCTTCGTCGGCCTGCTCTCGACCCTGATTCTCGTTGCAGCCCGGCCCCTCGCCAGTCTGCTGCTCCTTATCCCGGGCTCGGCCCTTCTCTGGTCTGGCGCCTTTCTGCTGCTTGCCCGCCGCGGTTTTTTCGTCAATCCCCTGTGGCCGGTGCTGCTGCTTGTCGCCAACTGCGCGGTCCTCAGTCTGCTGCGTTTCTGGCGGGAGGAGCGCCGGGTGCGGCAACGGACCCGGGAGCTGCTCCTTGCTCAGGACACCACCATCCTCAGTCTCACCGCGCTGGCCGAGACCCGCGACAATGAAACCGGCGGTCACATCCTCCGTACCCAGCACTATGTGCGGGCCCTGGCCGAACAGCTGGCGGTCCTGCCGCAATACCGCAAGGAGCTGGACTGGGCGGCCATCGACCTGCTCTTCCGTTCCGCGCCGCTCCATGATATCGGCAAGGTGGGGGTGGTGGACCACATTCTCCTCAACCCCGGCAAATTAACCCCGGAAGAGTTCGAGGAGATGAAAAAACACACGGTGTACGGGCATGAGACCCTGTTAAAGGCGGAGGCCCTGCTCCGCGACGAGCGCGGCCATTCCTTTCTGCGGGTGGCCGGCGAGATTGCCTGGTGCCATCATGAGAAATGGGACGGAAGCGGCTATCCGCGGGGCTTGCGGGGCGAAGAGATTCCCCTGGCCGGCCGCCTGATGGCCCTGGCCGATGTCTACGACGCCCTCATCACCGAGCGCCGATACAAGCCGGCCTTTTCCCACCAGGAGGCGGTGCGGATCATCCGGCAGGGCAGCGGCAACCATTTTGATCCGGACGTGGTCAAGGCCTTTCTCGCCCAGGAGGAATCCTTTCAGCTCATTGCCCGCCACTTTTCCGATGAAAAAGAGTTCGGCCGGGTGCCGGCTGCGTCGTTGCCACGGTGACGACCGCACGGGGTTCCGGTTTGTGAGAAGAAGGTAAAAGTGCCTAAAGTGCTTGAAGTGCCTAAAGTGCTTGAAGTGCCTAAAGTACTTGAAGTGCCTAAAGTGCCTAAAATTAAAGGTGGTATCTGATCAGAAAGCACCGCCACTTCACTTTAGGCACTTTTAACATGCTAAGTACTTCCCGTATTTTGGAGTTATTTCAGGGCCGCGCGAATCCGTTCCATCGCCCGCCCGACGTTTTCATGGCTGTTGAAGGCGGAGAGGCGGATATAGCCCTGGCCGCAGCGGCCGAAGCCCGCGCCCGGCGTACAGACCACCCCGGCCCTGGTGAGCAGCATGTCGAAAAACTCCCATGAATCGCGGCCCTGGCCGTTTATCCAGATGTACGGCGCATTGTCGCCGCCCACCGAGTCAAAACCGAGGGCGGTGATCTCCTCTTTGATCAGCGCGGCGTTTTTCATGTAGGAGTCGGTCAGCTCCCGGATCTGCGCCTGGCCGGCCGGGCTGTAAACCGCGGCTGCCGCCTTCTGGACCGGATAGGAGACCCCGTTGAATTTTGTGCAGTGCCGTCGGTTCCAGAGGGGATGGAGCGGCTGCGGTTTGCCGCTGCGATCAAAGGCGCGGCACTCCTTCGGCACCACCGTATAGGCGCAGCGGGTGCCGGTGAAGCCGGCGTTTTTCGAAAAGCTGCGAAACTCGATGGCTACCTCTTTGGCCCCGTCGATCTCGAAGATCGACTTGGGCAGCGACTCGTCGCGAATAAAGGCCTCGTAGGCGGCGTCAAAGAGGATGATGGCCCGGTTGGCGCGGGCGTAATCGACCCAGGTCTTCAGCTGCGCCTTGGAGATGGTCGAACCGGTCGGATTGTTCGGGAAGCAGAGATAGATGAGATCGACGGGCTCCGTTGGCAGATCCGGAACAAAGTCGTTCTCCTTGACCGAGTCGAGGTAGGTCAGCCCCTGGTAGCGACCGTCAACAAAGGTGCCGGTGCGGCCGGCCATGACATTGGTGTCGAGATAGACGGGATAGACCGGATCGGGAATGGCGATGCGGATATCGGTGGAAAAGATTTCCTGGATGTTGCCGGTATCGCATTTGGCGCCGTCGCTGACAAAGATTTCATCGGCCGCGATGTCCGCTCCCCGGGCCTGAAAGTCGTGGGCGGCGATGGCCTCGCGCAGAAAGGCGTAGCCCTGCTCCGGGCCATAGCCGTGGAAGGTTTTTTCGTTCGCCATTTCATCGGTGGCCTGATGGAGCGCCTCGATGCAGGCCGGCGGCAGCGGCCGGGTGACGTCGCCGATGCCAAGCCTGATGATGTCCCGGCCGGGATTGTTCTGCTGGAAGGCGGCCACCCGCTTGGCGATATCGGAAAACAGGTAGGACGCCTGGAGCTTCAGATAATTTTCGTTGATGGTGATCATGTTCATCCTCTGTGAAAATAAAAACGATTATGGGAAGGAAAATCGTGATGGTCTGGTAAAACCCGCAAACCATGGCGGGCGGGAAAGTGTAAACAACGAGTTACATAACATGGCCCGTCGGAATCGTGGTAATTACGATTTCGACAAATGACTGTTTTATAAATCACTGCGCTTTTTCTGTCAATTGCCCGCGGCTGAAATCAAGGGAGTTGCAGTCGGATGAAAAGGCAGGTATGGTCGGGATTCGGGATTCGGGATTCGGGATTCGGAAGTAGGAAGTAGGAAGTAGGAAGTAGGATTGAATTTTTGTTTTCAGGGAAAAGAGGCATGATTACACTACTTGATTATGGTGCCGGCAATGTGCGCAGTGTCCGCAATGCCATCCGGAAATTGGGGTTTGCGGTGCGGGATGTCACAACGCCTGATGATATCCGCCGCGCGGAGCGACTGGTCTTTCCCGGAGTGGGCTGCTTTGGCCGGGCCATGGAACGGTTGCGCGACATGGGGTATATCGAGCCGCTGCTCCAGCATATCCGCGAGGACAAGCCTTTTCTCGGCATCTGTCTCGGCTTGCAGACCCTGTTTGAGGGCAGCGAGGAATCCCCCGGCGTGGCCGGGCTCGGCATCATCCCCGGCCAGATCAGACGCTTCCGGGTGACGGATCGTGCCGTGCCGCAGATCGGCTGGAATGGCATCACCGTCAGAAAGGGTTCGCCTCTTTTTGCCGGTTACCAGGGCGAAAAACTCTATTTTGTCCACTCCTTTCGGGCCGAGCTGGCCGACGGCAGCCGCGAGTGGCTGCTCACCACCACCGATTACGGCGAGCAATTCGTCAGCGCCGTCCAGAAGGGGAGAGTGGCGGCGGTCCAGTTCCATCCGGAAAAGAGCGGCGAGGCGGGGCTGCGCATTCTCGGAAATTTTCTCGCCTGTGAGGATCTGGGCCGGGTTATGACGGAGACCCTTGCGCCTTCCCCGCCGCCGACCAGGATTGCCCGCCGCATCATCGCCTGCCTCGATGTCCGCAGCAACGATGCCGGCGACCTGGTGGTGACCAAGGGCGATCAGTATGACGTGCGGCAGCGGGGCGAGGTCCGTAATCTCGGTAAACCGGTGGACCTGGCCCGCCGTTACTTTGAGTAGGGCGCCGACGAGGTGACCTTTCTCAACATTACCGGCTTCCGCGATTTCCCCATGAAGGATCAGCCCATGCTGGCGGTCCTCCAACAGACCTCGGAAAATGTCTTTGTGCCGCTCACCATCGGCGGCGGTATCCGTCAGTTCACCGACGCCGAGGGCCGCTCCTATTCCGCCCTTGATGTTGCCTCCGAATATTTCCGGAGTGGGGCGGACAAGATCTCCATCGGCAGCGACGCGGTGGACGCGGTGGAGGAGTATCTCCGTTCCGGCGGCACAAAGACGGGCCGCAGTTCCATCGAACAGATCTCCCTGGTCTATGGGGCCCAGGCAGTGGTCATCTCCATCGATCCGCGCCGGGTCTATGTGGCAAGTCCGGCGGCGACGCCCCATCACACCATCCGGACCGCCTTCCCGGGGCCGAACGGCGAAGAGTACTGCTGGTATCAGTGCACGGTCAAGGGCGGCCGCGAGGGTCGCGATGTGGATGCGGTCCAGCTGGCGCAGGTCTGCCAGGAACTCGGCGCCGGGGAGATTCTCCTCAACTGCATCGACAAGGACGGCACCAACAGCGGTTTTGACCTCGAACTGATCAATCAGGTCAAGGCGGCGGTTTCCATTCCGGTCATCGCCTCCAGCGGCGCCGGTCGGGTCGAGCATTTTTCCGAGGTCTTCGAAAAGACCGCGGCCGAGGCGGCGCTGGCCGCCGGCATCTTTCACCGCTGCGAGGTGCCCATTGCCGCGGTGAAAGAGCACATGCGGCAACGCGGGATTGAAACCCGCTGAAACGATGACGGCCGCGCATAAAAAAGCCGGGTATCGGGAAATGATCCCGATGCCCGGCGTCATGCCGGTAGGCTGCCGGCCTGACCCGGCCTCTTCTCCTTCCGGCTAATGGGGCGGACACTCCCGGCGCAGCATGCTGATCCGGTCATCGAGTTCGGTCAGGACAATGTGGAGCCCCTCGATGTGCGGGGTGAGTTTATACTTGTCAATGGACGGCACCGTGTCAAATTTGCGGGAAACCTCTTCGAGCCGGCTGCGCCATCCTGCCAGTTCCCTTTCCATATCCATACAGCAGTTGCTCTTCATCATGGTCTACCTCCCTGCAATCAGCACTGAAGCTTCTATTTGATGCAAAAGCCCTATTTGTTTAAATTAATAATCATTACTTCTGTATTTGTAAAGCGGGCGAGGGGAGATCGGGGCGACTGGATGACGGGAGATGTGAGGATCAGGTGCGGTTCTGCTCCAGCTTTTTTTGTCGTTTGCACTGATACATGGCATCGTCGCCCCGGGCGAGCAGTTCCTCGATGGAGCAGGGGGCGGCAAACGAGTAGGTCACCATGCCGACACTCATGGACAGTTCATAAGTGCGGCCCGGTTGCGCGTTGATCTGGGCGATGTTGTCCTGCAGGCGGCCGACCACCGGATGGTTGCAGCTCGTGCCCGGTTCGCCCAGCATCAGGACGGCAAATTCGTCGCCCCCCAGTCGACCGATGCCGATGAGATCGGTTTTGCGGAAAGTGGATTTCAGGACCTCGGCCGCTTCGACCAGGGCCTGATCGCCGACGGCATGCCCCAGGGTGTCATTGATCCATTTCATTTGGTCGAGATCCATGTAAAGCAGAAAGAGGGTCTTTTCGAGCCGTTCGGCGAGATTAAGCTGGTTCTGCGCCATATCAAGAAAGCCGCGCCGGTTGAGCAGACCGGTGAGTTCGTCGGTGACGGACATTTCTTTCAGGCGGTTTTCCATCTCTTTGCGCTCGGAAATGTCGCGAAATGCCTCGACGACGCCGACCAGCTCACCTTCCGCGTCCAGATAGGGGTAGGCGGTGATGAGACAGGGGATGACCCGACCGCTGCGGTTGGTGAGCTCCTTTTCGCACTCGATCCTGCTTTCGCCTTGCAGCACCCGGTAGACCGGACAATCCGGGGTATGGCAGGCGGGGCTGCCCTGAATGGGGGTGCAGGGGAGACCGGTCATCTCTTCCTCTCGCAGTCCCGTCATCATGGTGTAGGTGCGGTTGACCCGCAGGACGATGAAGTTCTTGTCGATCACCCGGATGCCATCCGCCGAGCTGTTCAATATCTGCGCCAGTTCAGTGTTGGCGTCCGCCAGGGCCCTGGCCGCCTTTTCCCTGGCCGCGACCTCGAGGCCCAACCTGGTCAGGGCCTTCTGCAGATCGGCGGTGCGATGCTCCACCCGCATTTCCAGGTCGTCACGTGCCTTGACCAGCAGTTTCTCGCCTTCGATGATTTTGGCGATGGTGTTGCGGGAGAGACGAATGGTCAGAAAGACGAAAAAGGCGCCGCCGAGAAAGACCAGGCCGGTGATCAGTTCGATGGGCAGAGACAGTTGCCTGATCAGGATAATGACATAGGCGAGGTAGCCGATCAGGAAAAAGGCCATCATCCCGGTCTGGGCCTGCCAGCTCCGACGGTAGTCCGGCGGCACGTCCTTATTGGTCTTGATGCCGAGGATGATGGACGCCCCCATGAAGAGGGCGCCGAGCAGCACCATGAGAATAGCGAGGATATGGGCGAGGTTCATTGGGTCATCATTATACATATTCTGTGTTGCCGGGGGCGGGCCTCCTGGGACGGAAAGACATCCTTCACTCTAGCATATTGGTGAAACAGGCAGAAGATGTTTTGTCCCGCGGCGCAGGCGCGAACGGAAAAGGGCGCTCATCCCTCGGCAATCTCTGCAGCAATGCAGACCTGATTGCGACCGCGCTTTTTGGCCTCGTACAGGGCGAGATCCGCCTCGTGGAGAAGGGCCTCCTTGCTGTCCGCGTCATCCGGAAAAGTCGCTGAGCCAATGCTGACGGTCAGGAACAGTTCTTCCCCGTTTTCCCGCGGCATGGCCAGGCGACTCACCATGTCCCGTTTTTTTTCCGCCAGGGTGCGGGCGATGCCGCTGTCCGCCTCCGGCAGAATCACCACGAACTCCTCGCCGCCATATCGGGCCACCCGGTCCGAGGTGCGCACCGTATTGAGCAGGGCGGTGGCAACGCAACGGAGGGCCTGGTCGCCGGTTTTGTGGCCGAAGCGATCATTGACCTGCTTGAAATGGTCGATGTCGATCATGAGCACCGAAAGATGCCGCTTGTAGCGGTGGGCCCGGGCGATTTCCTCGTCAAGCTGCCGCTCCAGCTCGCGGCGGTTGAAAAGACCGGTCAGGGCGTC
>CAZUZJ010000011.1:0-5593 GCA_964624225.1 uncultured Desulfobulbia bacterium
GGAAAACGTGACACTGCATCGATCCTGCGGCATCCTCGCCCATCTGACCTCTCTACCCGGACCATTCGGGATCGGGGATCTCGACTCCGCCTGTCATTTTCTTGGCTTTCTGGAGGCGGCGGAACAGTCATTCTGGCAGTTTCTGCCAACCGGGATCGGCTGTGAAGCCTTTGGCCAGTCACCGTATATGACTCTTTCCGCCTTTGCCGGCAGTCCTTTGCTGATCAGCCCGGAATGGCTCGTCGAAAATGGGTTGCTGCTGCGGGAAGAGCTCTCTGGCCAACCGGTCTTTTCTGAATATGCGGTCCATTTCCGGGCGGTGGCGGATTACAAAGGGCGACTGCTGACCCGGGCGTATGAGCGTTTTGCTGCGCACGATCTCTTGCATGATGATTTTGGTCGTTTTCTCCGGGAGCAATCAGACTGGCTTGACGATTATGCTCTGTTCATGGCGTTGCGCAATCATCATGATGCGCGGCCCTGGTATCTCTGGCCCAGGAATCTGGCCCGCCGCGTCCCGAAAAGTCTTGCCGCCGCCAGGCGAGAGCATGCGGATGCCATCCGTTTTCATCAGTTCGTCCAGTTTGTCTTTTTCGGTCAATGGCGCAGGTTGCGGCAGGCGGCACGGAAAAAAAGGATTACCCTGGTCGGTGATATCCCCATCTATGTCGGTGCCGACAGCGCCGATGTCTGGGCGAACCAGGAGTGTTTCGATCTGGACCGCCAGACCATGCTGCCGGTCCACGTGGCCGGCGTGCCGCCGGACTATTTCAGCGAGACCGGCCAGCGCTGGGGGAATCCCCTCTATCTCTGGGAAAAGGGGAGGGGGCCGAATCCCGCTCTCTTGCACTGGTGGCAGGGGCGGTTTGCCCATATCGCTTCAATGGTTGACCAGGTCCGCATTGATCATTTTCGTGGATTTGCCTCCTACTGGCGGATTCCGGCTGATGAAGAGACCGCAATCAACGGGGAGTGGGTCAGGGGGCCGGGATTGGCGTTTTTTCGGGAGATGGAAAAGACGACCAAAGATCTCGGCATCATCGCCGAGGATCTTGGCGTGATCACCCCGGACGTGGAGGAGCTGCGTGATACCTTGGGATTTCCCGGGATGAAGGTATTGCAGTTTGCCTTTGATTCGGATCAAAACAACAGTTATCTGCCGCACAGCTACACGACGACCAACTGTGTAGTTTACACCGGCACCCACGATAATGACACCACCATCGGCTGGTATTTTGATCCGAAGGTCTCGTCTGCGGCCAAGGATCGCGCCCGCCGCTATGCCAACAGTGACGGTCAGGTTATCCATCGTGATTTTATCCGGCTGGCCTACTCATCGGTTGCGGCCCTTGCTCTCATCCCGTTGCAGGATGTCCTGGGATTCGGTTCCGACTGCCGGATGAACCGGCCGAGCGTGGCCGACGGCAATTGGCTCTGGCGCTGTGCGCCGCGTTTTCTGACCACGGATGTTGCCCGTTATCTTGCCGATGAGGCGCTGTTTTACGGGCGGCAACGGGTTGCCGACAAGGAGGAAAGTGATGATCAACGTGCTCGTTTTTAACGGGTCGCCGCGCAAAAAAGGCAACACGGAGGTGCTGCTCGCCGCCGTCGGCCGGGGAGTGGAGGCCGGGGGGGGGACCATGGAGCTTATCCGCCTGGCGGATTTCGCCATCGCCCCCTGCATCAGCTGCGGTGGTTGCGACAAAACCGGTATCTGCGTGGTCAAAGACGATATGGGGATGATGTATGAAAAAATTGACCAGGCCAGGCGGATCGTGCTTGCCTCGCCGATCTATTTTTATGGGGTGACCGCCCAGGCCAAGGCCTTTGTCGATCGCACCCAGGCCCTGTGGAGCAGAAAATATCTGCTCAAACAGCGCGGAGAGTGGCGGGAAGATCCCGATCGGCAGGGGTATTTTGTCTCGGTGGCTGCCACCAGGGGTGAAAAGGTGTTTGATGGGGCAGTCCTCACCGCCAAATATTTTTATGATGCCATTGGGGTGGGATATGGCGGCGAGCTGCTGGTCCGGGGGGTCGACAAGCGCGGAGACATGGCCAGATTTGCGGAAAAAATGGAGGAAGCAGAGGCCTTCGGTCGCGCGATCGTTTCCTGAGATTTCTTGTTGCCCGTTGTGATTATTCTTGACAAGACTTTTATTTTCGTTTAGAGATTGCCAATCTTTTTCAGGCCCCATCGTCTAGCGGTCAGGACGTCGGCCTCTCACGCCGAAAGCAGGGGTTCGATTCCCCTTGGGGTCACCAAAAAAAAATCAAAGGGTTATGTCTTTTGGCATAGCCCTTTTTTTGTTGCCGGGCCACTCCGGAGCAGAGTTTGTCGTCGGTTTTTTGTCATGGTCAGCTGGGTCCAGAACCCGGAAGGAAAAAGCTTGCGGTGGCCAGGTGAAGAAGTTAGTGTGCAGGATTAACCGCGTCCTCTCCGACGGGTGAGCACGTCATCGACGGCAACGTTGCGGTTCGGCGAGGGTGTTTCGCCGCTTTTCTTTTATTGTCGATCTTCAGGGGAAGAATATGTCAAATCATCTTTTTACGTCAGAGTCAGTTTCCGAAGGGCATCCCGATAAGGTTGCCGATCAGATTTCCGATGCCATACTCGACAATATTCTGGAACAGGACAAGCATGCCAGGGTCGCCTGCGAGACCCTGGTGACCACCGGCATGGTTGTTATTGCCGGCGAAATCACCACTACTGCCTGGGTTGATATGCCCCAGGTGGTGCGCGACATGGTCAGGGAGATCGGCTACAACTCCTCGGAGATGGGTTTTGATTCCCAGTCCTGCGCCGTCCTGACCAGCATCGACAAGCAGTCCCCCGACATCGCCCTGGGGGTGAACGAGGGGTCCGGTCTCGATCTCGACCAGGGCGCCGGTGATCAGGGGCTCATGTTCGGCTACGCCAGCTCGGAAACCAGGGTGCTGATGCCCATGCCTATCACCTATGCCCATCGGTTGATGAAGCGGCAGGCCGAGGTGCGTAAGACCGGCCTGCTCCCCTGGCTGCGTCCGGACGCCAAGAGCCAGGTTACCATTGAGTATGAGGACCGGGTGCCCAAGCGTGTCGAGGCGGTGGTTCTCTCCACCCAGCACGATCCGATGATCGATTACGAGGATCTGAAGGAGGCGGTGATGGAGGAGATCATCAAGCCGGTGCTGCCGGAAAGGATGCTGGACAACAATACCAAGTACTACATCAATCCCACCGGGCGTTTCGTCATCGGCGGACCGGTGGGCGACTGCGGCGTTACCGGCCGCAAGATCATCGTTGACACCTATGGCGGCATGGGTTCCCACGGCGGCGGCGCCTTTTCCGGCAAGGATCCATCCAAGGTGGACCGCTCCTCCTCCTACATGGGACGCTATGTGGCAAAAAATCTGGTGGCCGCCGGCATCGCCGACGAGGTCGAGGTGCAGGTGGCCTATGCCATCGGCATCTCCAAACCCCTGTCCATCAATGTCAACACCTTCGGCACCGGCAAGATCAGCAACGACAGGATCAGGGAATTGATCCTGGAGCACTTTGATCTGCGACCCAAGGCCATCATCCATCATCTCGATCTGCTGCGACCGATCTATCGAAAGACCGCGGCTTACGGCCATTTTGGTCGCGAACGGGCGGAATTTACCTGGGAAAAAACCGATAAGGCGGAGATTCTGCGTGATGCCGCCGGACTGAAAGGAAAATAACGAAATGACAGCGTTTACCGACTTTAAAGTTGCTGATATCAATCTTGCCGACTGGGGGCGTAAAGAGGTTGCCATTGCCGAGACGGAAATGCCCGGCCTGATGGCCGTGCGCGAGGAGTATGCCGCCAGCCGACCGCTGCAGGGGGCCCGCATCGCCGGTTGTCTGCACATGACGATTCAGACCGCGGTGCTGATGGAAACCCTGGTGGCGCTCGGGGCGGAAGTCCGCTGGTCATCCTGTAACATCTTTTCCACCCAGGATCATGCGGCGGCTGCCATGGCGGCGGCGCAGATCCCGGTGTTCGCCTGGAAGGGCGAAACCGAGGAGGAATTCTGGTGGTGCATCGACCAGACCATCTTCGGTCCGGATGGTTGGCGCCCCAACATGATCCTTGACGACGGCGGTGATCTCACTCTGATCATGCATGAGAAGCATCCGGAGCTCATGAAGGACGTGCGCGGCATCAGCGAGGAGACCACCACCGGCGTCCATCGTCTCTACGAGATGATGAAGAAGGGCACGCTGCTTGCTCCGGCCATTAATGTCAACGATTCGGTTACCAAGTCCAAGTTCGACAATCTCTATGGCTGCCGGGAATCGCTGATTGACGGGATCAAGCGCGGCACCGACGTGATGATCGCCGGTAAAACGGCGGTGGTCTGCGGCTACGGCGATGTGGGCAAGGGCTGTGCCCAGGCCCTGCGCGGCATGGGGGCCACCGTGCTCATCACCGAGATCGATCCCATCTGTGCCCTGCAGGCTGCCATGGAAGGCTACCGGGTCGTCACCATGGAGCAGGCCGCGCCGATCGGCGATATCTTCGTCACCGCCACCGGCAACATCCGGGTAATTAGTCGGGCTCACATGGATGCCATGAAGGATCAGGCCATTGTCTGCAATATCGGCCACTTCGATTCCGAGATCGACATTGCCTCCATCCGCAATCTCCCCTGGGAGAACATCAAACCCCAGGTGGACCATGTCATCTTCCCGGACGGCAAACGGATCATCGTCCTGGCCGAGGGGCGGCTGGTCAATCTCGGCTGCGCCACCGGACATCCGAGCTTTGTCATGAGCAATTCCTTCACCAACCAGGTCATGGCCCAGATCGAGTTGTGGCAGAATCCCGCCGCCTTTGAGCGCAAGGTCTATTTCCTGCCCAAGCATCTGGACGAAAAGGTGGCCCGCCTTCACCTGGCCAAGATCGGCGTCACCCTCTCCACCCTGACCCGCGAGCAGGCGGAATACATCGGTGTGTCGGTGGACGGTCCCTACAAGCCCGACTATTACCGTTATTAAAAGGCCGGCTGATGTCATCCGCCTCGCTGCCCGACTATATCACCTGGTTTCTCGACCCTCTCCATCATGGTTATCCGACGGACAGGGTCGAGCTGGTGCAGACCCATATCTCCTATGTCCTGCTGGCCGGTGATATGGTCTATAAGTTCAAGAAACCGGTCAACTTCGGTTTTCTCGATTTCACCACCCTGGAAAAGCGGGAATATTACTGCCGCCGTGAGCTTGAGCTGAACCGCCGCCTCTGCCCGGATATCTATCTTGATGTCGTAGCGGTCAGCCGCGGCGGTGCCGGTTTCGTTTTTGGCGGCTCGGCGCCCTTGGAGTACGGGGTGAAGATGAAGCGGCTCGACGGCCGCCGGATGATGGGTGAGCTGATTCGCCGGGGCGAACTCAATGAGACGCATATCGCCGCCATTGTCGATATGCTGGTGCCGTTTTACCGTCAGGCAGCCGGAGGGGCCGACATTGCCCGCTTCGGCACCGCTGCGGCGGTGGCCGTCAACGTGCTGGAGAATTTCGACCAGACCCGTGACTTTATCGGCAAGGGGGCTCTCCAGCAGCGTCAGTTCGACACCATCAGCCGCTATGCCC
>CAZUZJ010000011.1:5678-21503 GCA_964624225.1 uncultured Desulfobulbia bacterium
TTCTCCGCGCCGAAAAACTTTTTCTGGAGCGGAGCCGGGAGCGGGTGCGGGACTGTCACGGTGATCTCTATTCCGCCAATATCTGCCTGGCTGACAAGGTGTATATCTTTGACTGTATCGAGTTCAACGAGCGCTTCCGCTACTGCGACGTGGCAAGCGACGTCGCCTTCCTTGCCATGGATCTCGATTTTCACGGTCTTCCTGCGCTTTCCGAGCTGTTCATTTCCCGTTTCGTTGCGGCAAGCGACGATCCTGGCTTACTGTCCATGCTGCCCTTTTACAAATGCTACCGGGCCTATGTGCGGGGCAAGATCGGCCTCTTCACCGCCCATGCCCCGGAGGTGGATGATGCCACTCGCCTGACTGCACTGAGCCAGGCGGAACGCTATTTCCGCCTGGCGGAAGAGTATGCCGGCTAACCTCTTTGTCTTCATGGGGCTCATTGCCAGTGGAAAGAGCACCCTGGCCCGGGCCTTTGCCGAACAGCTTTCCCTGCCCTGTTACAACACCGACAAGGTCCGCAAGGAGCTGGCCGGCTTTTCCCCCTCTTCCCGGCAGGGGAGCCTCTTCAATCAAGGGATCTATACCCCGGAGTTCAGCCGTCGCACCTATGACACCCTGTTGGAGCATGCCCGCCGGGAGCTTCGGCAGGGCCGCTCGCTGGTGCTGGACGGCTCCTATCAGAACCGGTCGGAGCGGGAACGGTTGCGGCAGTGTGCAGAGGAGTTCGGCGCCACTCTTTCTGTCATCCTCTGCCAGTGCGATGACGCGGAGACAGAGCGTCGCCTTGTGCGGCGGGCTCGCGACCCCTTGGCGGTTTCCGACGGCAACTGGGCGATCTACCAGCGACAGAAGGAGAGCATGGAGTTTCCTGGGGAGATTCCGACCGACGATCTGCTGATTATTGAGACAAATGGGCCGGCGCCGGTGGTGCTGGCGGGGGTGATTGACAGACTGGCGCAAAAGAGCCGTTTGCCACTTTGCAGACGATGACCGGCGGATACGCACACCAAAAGGCGGGACGGAGACAATTCTCCGTCCCGCCTTTTGGTGTGCGTATCCGCAAAAGAGCGGCTGGAGCTCAAAAACGGCCGCTGTACTGCAGCACAAGGGAGTGCGTCTTGCTGCTTACCTCTTCATTGGCCAGCCAGCCCTCTTCATCTTCCACCTGACCGAAGCGGACAAAGAGTTCGAGGTTGCACCGTTCGCTCATGGCCCGCCGCAGGCTGCACCCCAGTCCATATTTTGTTCTCGTGCCGATGTAGAGGGGCGAGTTCTCCGGGTATTCGTTGTCGTTGACATAGAGAAACTGGAAAGAGGGGGCGATACTGAGGGTATCGTCAAAGTGGTATCGGAGCAGCAGTTCCGCTTCAAGTTCATCTCCATAGCCGTCCCGACTTTCTGTCTGCAACCCCCGGTTAGCCATGCGGAACTCGCTTTTGCCGCGGAAGATCCCCTTGAGGGAGCAGCGGCTTTCCCACCGGTCGCCGGCATACCGGGTTTCCCCGCCGATGAGGACAAAGTCCGATTCCCGGTAGAGATCATCGCCGTCCAGCTCGTCCTTGCTGAACTCGCCGTAATCGCCGAAAAGACGGAGAAGGGTGTTGTCGCCGAGATAGTAGCGCACCTCGCCGGTGACATAGGTGATATTGCCCGGATCATAGTTGCGGAATTCCCAGCTGTAATCGTATTCACCCCGCCACAGGAAGCCGACGCCCAGCCCGACGCCCCAGTTCGTCCAGTCTTTGGTCATGCTGACGTTGGGGTTGACGTTGAATCCTTCCCCGAAGGTGACGACGGAGATCAGATCCGGATCACGGACAATGAGCGATTCGTCTTCATCGAGGTCGGTTGTACCGGTTGGACAGTTCACATCAAGGCCAAAGAGGAGATTGACCGGCAGGCGGTCGACCATGGCATAGGAGAGGTTGACCTTGGTGTCGATCACCGAGGAGAGGCTCTGGCTGTCGAAGATGGCCGCATCGCTTTCCGTTCTGGTGAAGGCGGTGAGCAGGCGGGCGGTGAAATCCCCCTTTGCGCCGTTCAATTCGAGCGGCACGAAGATCTGACTGCCGTCCATGCTGTTGTCGCTTTTCCACCAGTCATACTGCAGGTGGCCCTGCACGGTGATTTCCGTGGCCACGGCATCGTGATGAACATTGGCGCAGAGCGCCAGGGGAAACAGCAGCGTCACCCATCGTTTCATGGTCGTCATTCCTTGTTGAGGTGTTGCGTTCGTCATTTTCTTGTTTTACAAAAAAAACCTGTTTGTTATCCGCCAATCGGTAACGGGATGGCCTGTTCGCCGCCTCCACAGCCGGACTCCGGATCGGGCTCGGTCAGATTGGGGTTGAACGGACAGCCGTCCAGACAATCGACAGTGCCGTCTTCGTCACTGTCCAGGCTGTCATCCATACCGCAACCGCAGATTCCCGGCTCGGTTTTCAGCGGATCATCCGGACAACCGTCCAGGCAGTCAATGAGCTCGTCGCCGTCACGGTCGGTGTCCGGCACACCACAGCCGCAGATACCGGGGGAGGTCTTCTGCGAATCAAAGGGACAACCATCAAAACAGTCAAGGGTGTTGTCGCCGTCGCTGTCAACATCGGCGACGCCGCAGCCGCAGCTGCCCGGATCGGTTTTCAGGGGGTCATCCGGACACTCATCCTGGCAATCAGGGGTGCCGTCGTTGTCGCTGTCGGTATCGGGGACACCGCAGCCGCAGATGCCGGGGGAGCTTTTGGCCGGATCGGCCGGACAGAGGTCAACGCAGTTCATGGTGCCGTCGTTGTCGCTGTCGATATCGGCGATGCCGCAGCCACAGATACCGGGGTCGGTTTTGAGCGGATCAGAGGGGCAGAGATCCAGACAGTCCATGGTGCCGTCGTTGTCGCTGTCGATATCAGGCGCACCGCAGCCACAGACACCAGGGGCGGTTTTCAGGGGGTCATCCGGGCAGAGGTCCGTGCAGTCCATGATACCGTCGCCGTCGACATCGACATCGGGGATACCACAGCCGCAGACACCGGGTTCGGTTTTCAGCGGATCAGCGGGGCAGCTGTCATTGCAGTCCATGATGCCGTCGTTGTCGCTGTCAATATCCGGCACGCCGCAGCCGCAGACGCCGGGTTCGGTTTTCAGCGGGTCGGCCGGGCACAGGTCATCGTTAAGAAGGCGTTCCCGTTCGAGGATCTCGTCCGGGGTACGGGTTCGTTTGACCGGATAGACTGGCGTGAGATTATCGGTGTAGGAGGAGCGATCCCGCAGTTCATTGAGGAAGGATTTGCCCTTCCAGCGATTGCTCTTCTTTTTGTCGCCGTCGATCAGGCCGAGATCGGTGAGTTCCTGCAAGCCTTCGCCTGCCAGGGTCAGACCGGGGTCCAGGGTCAGGGCGGTACGGTACTGTTCCGCCGCCTTGTCGTACTCGCCCCGATCGCTGAGGTCAATGGCCTGAAACAGGGCGAACAGGGCATTGTAATCCTCGCTGAGCGGTTTACGCAGTTCCGCCTCCTGTTCAGGAGTGATCTGAAGGCCCAGGGCCTTGATGATGGCAAAGAGCAGCTCCTTTTCCATCTTGAAGAGTTCTTCGGCCATGCCTTTGGCATCGGTACTGGCCATCACCGACTCCTTGGGGACATCAAGGAGATTGGAAAAAATCGTCATGGCAGAAGAGGAGTCCTGGCCGAATTCACCACCGACCAGGTAGTGGGCCCGGACAAAGCGGCCGACCCGTGGGGCTGTGGTCATATCGACACGGCCAGAGGCGCCGAGACCGAGTTCCTCGACCAGGGCCTGGAGCCGTGCCCGTTCCAGCACCTGCAGCTGTTTCAGTTTGGCCAGGTCAATGGAGAGCATGACGGTCAGCCCCTTCTGCCAGGGCTCGAACTCAGGACGGCCGGTTTTGTTGTGAAAATAGAGAACCGCCAGGGTGTTATCCTGCAGGACGGTGGCCAGGGTTTTTTCCTGGGCGATAGCCTCACGCGCCCAGTTTCTGTCAGCTTCGGTGACCACCTGGCCGGCATGGATTGACGTGGCGCCCAGCAGGGCAAGGAGGGACAGCAGGAGTGCGGCGATCGCTTTCGTGTGCATACGGGTCTCTTTTCGTCAATTGAGGTGAAACGTCACTGCTGATGCCGCGCGGCTGCAAGCAGCCATGCGCATCAGGTTCATCAGTTGCCGGAGGACAGGATGCTGTCGACCTGTTTTGCAAAACCGGGATCCAGTTCTATGCTTTTCTGAAAATAGGAGTCCGCCTCCTGCCGGTTGCCGCGGTCAAGGGCGGCAACACCGTTGGAAAAGGCCAAGGCCGCACTCATGGTGTTCGCCGAAGCCGAGACCTTGTTTGCCGCCAGCCGTTCCTGAAAGGCGGCGGCAATGTTGGCTGCCAGTTTTTTCTCGAGCTGGAGAAACTGGTCGGAGGTGCCGGTGATCGATTCCGCCATCAGGGTCTCACTGGTTTCGACATTGACCACCCTGGCATCGAGCCGTACCTGATTGCCAAGCACGACAAAGGACCCGAAGGCAATGGATTTCGCCCCGAGCAGCTTGCCGACCCGCAGGGCCGTTGCCTGGTCCACATAGCCGCTCTGGCTCAGGTCGATTTCCTGAAGCAGGTCGCGCATCTTGTTGCGTTCGATGATCTTGAGGTGAACCGCGGACTGGCGTAAATCGGTGGTCAGCATGGCGGCCAGGCCGCCGGTTAATGGCTCGAACTCGGCGTTGTTGGTTACCGCGTTGTTTTCAAAGGGAAAAATGGCAAGAGGGCTTGGTAGATCAACCGGAGCGGCCTGAGGGGCGGGCGCGTCGAGGTCGGGTGCCGGTTGCCGGACCTCAGCGCAGCCGCCAAGCAGGGCAAGGACGGTGAGCAGGCAGAAGGCACATATCAGGGTCGCGTTGCGCATGAGATGCTCCTTTACGACATGAATCCCGCGGCAAGATCAAGATAATGATATCTTCCAGCAAGCCGAACACAACAATTTAATGAATGTTACCTCATTTGCGACATCTGGGCAAATAAATAGATGGCGGGCGGCATGAAATTTCTTTTTCTTTTTTGTCCAGAATGCTGGTTGCGATGAACGGGAACACTGCCCCGCTGCCCTCCTGTTTTTTTTGCTCGTGTGTCCGGCTGCGGGAGGTGGTGGTGGCGGCAGGGTGGCTGATGATCTGCTTGCGAAATATTGATATTGCGGTAATATCGCCTGACAGTGCCGCGGCCGCTGCGTAATCGGTGCGTCGGGATCGGCCAGCGGTCAGCCTCCTGTTTGGGTTTTGGAAAAAAGGAACATGAAAACACTACTTGTCACCGGCGGCGCCGGTTTCATCGGCACCAATCTGGTGCGCTATCTTCTCGCGGCTCGGCCGGAGCTTGCCGTCGTCAATCTCGATGCGGTGACCTATGCCGGCCGACCCGGCAACATGGACGATCTGCCGGCTGTCGAGCGGAAACGCTATACCTTTGTCCATGGCGATATCCGCGATGCGCGGCTGCTTGCCGAACTGTTCGCCGCTCATCGGTTCGACGGGGTCATGCATCTGGCCGCCGAATCCCATGTCGATCGCTCCATCAGCGGGCCGGCCGCCTTTGTCGATACCAATGTCACCGGCACCTTCCGGCTGCTGGAGGCAAGCCTGCGTTACTGGCAGTCAGGTGCTGCGTCAGATTTCCGCTTTCTCCATGTGTCAACCGACGAGGTCTACGGCAGTCTGGGCGAAACCGGCCGCTTCACCGAACAGAGCCCCTATGACCCGTCGAGCCCCTATTCCGCCTCCAAGGCGGCCTCGGACCATTTTGTCCGGGCCTGTCACCGTACTTACGGATTGCCGACGCTTATCACCAACTGTTCGAATAACTACGGCCCCTATCAGTTTCCGGAAAAATTGATTCCCCTCATGCTGATGAACATCATCGAGGAAAAGCCGCTGCCCCTCTATGGTGACGGCCGTCAGGTGCGGGACTGGCTCTATGTGCTCGATCACTGCGAGGCCCTGTTGACCGTTCTGGAAAAGGGGCGACCTGGTGAAACCTACAACGTCGGCGGCGGAGCGGAACGGCGCAACATCGAGATCGTCACCGCCCTGTGCGCCATCCTCGACGAGCGGCTTGGCCGGCCGGCCGGCACCTCGGCTGCTCTCATCACCCATGTGGCGGACCGGCCCGGCCACGATCGCCGCTACGCCATCGACGCCGGCAAGATCAGCCGGGAGCTGGGCTGGACTCCGCGCCACGACTTTGAATCCGCCCTGACCGCCACGGTGGACTGGTATCTCGCCAACATGGCCTGGGTCGATTCGGTGCGCTCCGGCGCGTATCGTAACTGGATCGCCGAGAATTACGATAACCGCGGGGGACATGAGGCATGAAAGGCATCATCCTGGCCGGCGGTTCCGGTACCCGGCTCTATCCGGTTACTATGGTGGTGAGCAAGCAGCTCCTGCCCGTTTATGACAAGCCGATGATCTATTATCCGCTCTCGGTGCTGATGCTGGCCGGTATCCGCGAAATCCTGATCATCTCCACCCCGCACGATCTCCCCCTCTTTCAGGCCCTGCTCCGCGACGGCAGCCAGTGGGGGCTCTCCTTTTCCTATGTGGCCCAGCCGCAGCCGGAGGGATTGGCGCAGGCCTTTATCCTCGGCCGGGAATTCATAGGCACGGACAATGTCTGCATGATTCTCGGGGACAATATCTTCTATGGCCACGGCCTGCCCCAGCAGCTCGAACGCGCCGCTGCCCGCAGGCGCGGGGCAACGATCTTCGGCTACCGGGTGGCTGATCCGGGCCGTTACGGGGTTGCGAGTTTTGATGACGAAGGTCGGGTGACCGACATCGAGGAAAAACCGGCGCGGCCGAAATCCAACTATGCGGTCACCGGTCTTTATTTTTATGATAACCGGGTCTGCGACATCGCCGCCGCGGTCAGGCCGTCGGCCCGCGGCGAGCTCGAAATCACCTCGGTCAACCGGGCCTATCTCGACATGAATGAGCTGCATCTCGAGCTCCTCGGCCGTGGCTTTGCCTGGCTTGACACCGGCACCCACGAGTCCATGCTCGAGGCGTCGCGGTATATCGAGGTCATCGAGAAACGGCAGGGCCTCAAGATCTCCTGCATCGAGGAGATCGCCTTTCGGAAAAAATACATCAGCGCCGAGCAGTTGGCACGCCTGGCTGAACCGCTGGCCAAAAACGGCTACGGCCGCTACCTGCTCGACCTGGTAAAGGAACAGAGTTCATGAAAATCGTGCCCACCGACCTGCCCGGCGTCCTGATCATCGAGCCCCGGATCTTCCGGGACGCCCGCGGTTTTTTCCTCGAAACCTATCAGGCCGGCCGTTACGCGGAAGCGGGGATTGACCGGGTCTTTGTCCAGGACAATCTCTCCTTTTCCGTGCGCGGCACCCTGCGCGGTCTCCACTATCAGATCGCCAGACCGCAGGCCAAGCTGGTGCAGGCGATCACCGGCGCCATCTTCGACGTGGCGGTGGATATCCGCCGGGGGTCGCCCACCTTCGGCCGTTGGGTCGGGGTGGAGCTGTCGGCGGAGAACCGGCGCCAGCTCTTTATTCCGGAAGGTTTTGCCCACGGTTTCTGTGTGCTCAGCGACACCGCCTATTTTTCTTACAAGTGCGCCGACTATTACGCGCCGGACGACGAGGGAGGGGTGCTGTTCAGCGATCCCGCCCTTGCCGTCACCTGGCCGGTGGCTGAACCACTCCTCTCGCCCAAGGACCAGCTTTATCCGTGTCTGGCCGAGATCGCAGCGGAACGGTTGCCTGTCTACCGGAAAACCCCATGAAGCTGCTGGTGACCGGCGCTAATGGCCAGGTTGGTTGGGAGCTGGTCCGTCGCTGCCCGAATCATGGAGCTGTTGTTGCCGGCTTTGACCGGGCCGGGCTCGATATCAGCGACGAAGCCGCGGTGCGCCGGGTCTTTGATCAGGTCCAGCCCGGGCTGGTAATCAACTGCGCCGCCTTCACTGCGGTGGATCGGGCCGAAAGGGAGGTGGAGGCGGCCTTCCGCGCCAATTGCGACGGACCGGCTATTCTGGCGCAAGCCTGTGCCGGGGCCGGAGTGCCGCTTGTCCATCTCTCCACTGATTACGTTTTTGACGGCAGTCTGCCCCGGCCCTACCGGGAGGACGATCCGGTGGCGCCGCTCGGCGTTTATGGTCGCAGCAAGGAGGCCGGCGAGCGGCAGGTGCGGCGCCTCCTGGCTGAGCATGTCATTCTCCGCACCGCCTGGGTCTATGGCGTGCATGGCCATAATTTTGTCAAAACCATGCTGCGGCTTGGTCGTGAACGGGAAGAGCTTGCTGTGGTCGCCGATCAGCTCGGCTGCCCGACCAGTGCCGCCGATCTTGCCGAGGTGATTTTCGTACTTGCGGAAAAAATTCTTCGCCAGGGTGTCGACCACTGGGGCACCTTTCATTGCTGCGGCGCCGGTGAGGCGAGCTGGCACGCCTTTGCAGCCGAGATCTTCCGGCTTGTTGCCGACCGGGGCGAGCGCCTCGCCGTCAGACACCTGCGGCCGATCACCACCGCCGACTATCCGACCCCGGCCCGCCGGCCGGCCAACTCCCGCCTCGACTGTTCCCGCCTGCGTGAATTCTATCAGACCGGGCTGCCGGACTGGCGGCAGAGTCTGGCGCGGATGCTTGGGGAGCTGTTGGAATCCGAAGGCCGCGAAAAAAATTCTGGTGGGTGATAATCCCACCAATCGATCGGTGGCCGGGCTGAGCGGGCATCGGGCCGGCTATTTTTTCTTTGCGGTTCCGCCGCCTTTGCGGTAAGTATGAAAAGAGAATATCTGTTTTGAAAGGGTAACGGCGCTTTGCGTCGGCTTCCATCGGTTCTGAAACGGGAGAAGGCTATTATGTTTGGACTTGGCATGCCGGAACTGATCATCATTCTGGTGATCATCGTCATTATCTTCGGGGCCGGCAAGCTGCCGGAGATCGGCTCGGGTATCGGCCAGGGTATCAAGAATTTCAAGAAAGCCACCAAGGAAGAGGAATCAAAAAAGATTGACGACGAGGCCGGGAAAAAGGACAGTTGAGAGCCGGCTCTTTTGCATGTGACGCGCCGTACGGGCGGGGAGGTAGCGAATGTTTGGACTGGGAACACCGGAGTTGATTGTCGTGCTCGGTATCGCCTTTCTTGTTTTCGGCGGCAAGAAGCTGCCGGAGCTGGGAGCCGGGTTGGGTAAGGGGATTTCCTCTTTCAAGAGAGGGCTCAAGGAGGCGGAAGAGAGCGTACCAGGCGTCAAGGAAGTGACTGCCCTGAAGGAAGAGGTCGATAAGGTCAAGGAGATCGGTTCTGTCCTGAAAAAGACCTGATCCCCCGGTGGCAAGCAGCGTAACAGAAAAGGGGGGAGCCGGAGCCATGCCGCCGGTTCCCCCGCTTTTTTTGGTGGCGCCGCTCAGTCGTCGAAGTTGCCGGCCGGTCCCTTGTCGGTGGCGAGTCCTGCGGCCCGTTCGCTGATCTGCTCTCTGGTCCACCTGGCCGGGTCTTCGATCCGTTCGGCATTGGGGCCGGGATCGAAGGAGCCGCACCTGAGGATGTCGGCAATGGCCAGTTCGGCGGTATCGGCTGCATCAAAAACGTCAACCAGCATGGTATAGACAAAGTCCTCTACCCGTTTGCACATCCGGGCGCGGATGTCGGCCGGCTGGCCGAGCAGTCTGTTTTCAAAGGGCAGGTTGAGACTTTTGTAGCCGCCGCCTTTGAGTCCTTTTTCCGTGGCATAGGCGACCATGGACTGCCACATCTCCTCCGTCACCCCTTCGCCTTTGACCTTGATGAAGTTGCCGTCTGCATCGAGGATGGCATTGCCATAGTCGTTAACCTCAAGCCCCCAGGAGATCATCTGCAGGGCGGTGGCGACATTGGCCTTGGTTGTCCGGGTTTTTTGGGCGATTTCCCGCAGCCGCTCCGAGCTGTTCCCCGAGGTGCCGTGCTGGGCGCCGTTGACCCGGTAGGGGGCAAGGGCCGCGTGGATCTCGGCGGTGAGGCCGACCTGGATACCCTGGCCGCTTGCCTCGATGCCGTGGGTGGTGCCGTTGTTCAAGGCGATCCAATTGGGATGGATATTGTGGGCGTTGAGCCCCTGGATGAGAAAAAGGGCTTCGGGCACGGAGGAGAGCCCCTGGCTGCCTTTGATCTCGCCCACCTCGGTCTCAAGCCCTGCCCAGGCGGGGATGAAACGGTTCAGTTCGATGTTGGCGAGCAGGTTTCTGTCGTCCGGCATATGCGAGGCATCGATGGCGATGGAGGTGATGCCTGCCTCGAAGATGGTGGGGATTTCGACCCTGGCAAAGGGAATGTCCTCGTCCTTCTTGATGCCGTAATGATCGGCGTGGATGGCCACCGGCACGGTGATGCCCAGTTCGTTGCACGCCTGATCGACCTGGCTGGCCAGATTCCAGTAGCTGGTTGGACAGTAGGCCTTGGCCCCGCCTTCGGAGCGGGCGATTTCGATGATAATGGCGGCGTTGGCCCGTTGCGCCGCCATCAGTGCGCCCCGGATGATGAAGTTGCTACGGCCGTTGGCCGCCATGGTCATGACCTTGCCCTTGGCGGCCAGGGCACGATCGATGTATTTCCCGCTGACCAGCAGGGCGCGGGAATGGGGAAAGAGTTTGACGATATTGGGTGGACGGCCGACTGCGAGTGCCTTGCTGAAATCTGCGGTACTGACGGTCATGACGGGTCTCCATAGTATGAAAGATTGAGGGCGGGAATGGTAATTTTCGAAACGTTTCCTGCCGGATAGTTATTGCCAAAACGTTGAAATTCTACAATAAAAGGGGTCGGATCGTCATTTCTTTTTTTGGAAAAAGACAGGATGCCGTGACGGCGCGATTCCTGCTCGACGATCTGTTCCCAGGTGAATTTTTATGCAGACCGACCCTTTTCTGGTGCAGATCAAGGAACAGCTCGCGGCCCGGGAGGCACGCAGTCTCGCAGCGCGGGCGACGCAGAGCGTTGCCGCCCTGCGCCGCCGGCCCGAATATCTGGAGGGGCATCGCCCCTCCTTTGCGGTGGACGCCGACCGCATCCTGCACTCCCGTGCCTATGCCCGGTACATCGACAAGACCCAGGTTTTCTATATGGTCAAGAACGACCATATCACCCACCGGGTTCTCCATGTCCAGCTCGTCTCGAAGATCGCCCGAACCATCGGCCGGGTGCTGGCGTTGAACGAGGATCTCATCGAGGCGGTGGCGCTTGGTCACGACATCGGCCATCCGCCCTTTGGTCACGACGGCGAAAAGGTGCTGGACCGCCTGTGCCGGGCCAATGGTCTCTCCTCATTCCAGCACAACCTGCAAAGCGTCCGTTTTCTCGAACATATCGAGAAGAAGGGCACCGGGGTCAATCTGACCCTGCAAACCCTGGATGGCATCCTCTGCCATGACGGTGAGGTGCATGACCGTCGTCTTACCCCCCGGCCTCTGCCGTCTTTTGCCGAGTTCGACGACAAGATCCGCGATAAGGCGGCAGACCCGAAGTTGCCCCTGGCGCCCATGACCCTTGAGGCCTGTGTCGTCCGTTTTGCCGACACCATCAGCTACATCGGTCGCGATATCGAGGACGCCATCGAGCTGCGGGTCATCAGCCGGAACGAGCTGCCGCTCTCCTGTACCGAACTGCTCGGCAACACCAACGGCAAGATCGTCCACAATCTCGTTACCGATCTGCTGAAAAACAGCGATGAGGAAACGGTGGCCTTCAGCCCCGCCATCTCCGAGGCCCTGCGCGAACTCAAACGCTTCAACTATGAGCGTATCTATCTCAACCCGCGCATCAAAAAGGATCAGGACAAGATCAGCGCCTGCTACGCCCGCCTCTTTGAATCCTGCCTGGAAGAAATGGCCGCCGGCTGCCGGCAGGAGTCGGTTTTTGCCGACTATGTGGGGAAAATGGTGCCTGATTATCGTCACGGCACCCCCCCGGCTGTCGTGGTCTGTGATTTCATCGCCGGCATGACCGACGATTATTTTCTCAGCCGGGCAGCGGCACTGGGCTGCGACGTGCCGCTCAAACAATGATCCGCCAGCTCGTTAAGACCTTCTCGCCCGGCGAAAACGCCCTGATGGTGGTTATTGCCTCCTTTATCGGCCTGGCCGCCGGCCTCGGCAACATTCTGTTCCGTTCCGTTGAACAGCTTGTCCACCACGTTATCTTTCAGAATGGCTATGAGCTGCTGATCGGTGCCGGCGGCTTGCGGCTGCTCTTTCTTCCGCTTCTGCCCATGTTCGGCATGGTCCTGCTCATTCCGCTCTCCTATTTTTTCCCTGGGGAGGTGAACGGCTACGGCTTTACCAGTTTTTTGCGCAAGGTCAACCTGCAGGGCGGCAAGATCAGGGCTCGCACCATTTTTCTGAAAACCATCGCCACCTCGCTGACCATCGGCACCGGCGGCTCGGCCGGGGTGGAAGGGCCGATTGCCCAGGTGGGCGGCGCCATCGGCTCCCAGGTCGGCCAGTTTTTCCGGGTGTCCGGTGAACGGATGAAGGTCTATATCGCGGCGGGCTGTGCCGGCGGCATTGCCGCCATGTTCAACGCCCCCATTGCCGGGGTCTTCTTTGCCTCGGAGATTGTCCTGCTCGGCACCTACGAGATCTCCTCCTTTTCCGCCCTGGTCATCTCCTCGGCCATGGCCACCGTTGTTTCCCGGGCGGTTTACGGCGAGACTCCGGCTTTCCCGGTCCCTGACTACCAACTCGTCAACGCCCCGCTGGAGATTCCCCTCTACATGCTGATGGGCATCGTGGTGGGCGTGGTGGCGGTGGTGCACATTCGTGTCTTCTATCGGGTGCGGGATGCGTTTGCCGCCTTGCAGATGAACATGTATGTCAAGCCGGTGCTGGGCGCCTTCATCGTCGGCGTTATCGGCATCTTCACCCCCCAGGTCATGGGCAATGGCTATGAATATATCGGCGATGTGCTCCAGGGCAACGGCGTGGTGCGGATCATGCTGCTGCTCGTCTTTCTGAAGATGTTCGCCACCGCGGTGACGCTCGGCTCGGGCGGCGCCGGCGGAGTCTTTGCCCCGTCGCTCTTTATCGGCGGGGTGCTGGGCGGGGCCTTTGGCGGCATCGCCAATTTTTTGCTGCCGGCCGGGACCATCGCCTCAAGCGGCGCTTATGCGGCGGTGGGGATCGGCGCCTTTCTCGGCGCGGTGACCCACGCGCCGCTCACCGCCATCTTTCTTCTCTTCGAGATGACCGGCAACTACCTCATCATCATTCCCATCATGCTGACCAGCATTATCGGGACGGTGGTGTCAACCAAGCTCAACCGGGACTCCATCGATACGGTGGATTTCACCCGGGACGGCATCGATATCCACGATGGCCGGGAAACGGCGGTCATGCGCTCCATCAAAGTCGGCAAAGCGATGAGCGAGGATGTTGGTTTCATCAGCGAATCGGCCAACGTCAACCACCTCCTGCGCATCTTCAGCATGGCGGACGACAGCTTCTATTTTCCGGTGCTGGCGGACAGCGGCAGCAATGCCGGGCAGATGGTGGGCATCATTTCCCTGCAGGACGTCAAGACCATCCTCCATGACGACGAGCTGCGGGAAAACGCCAGTGTCGGCACCATCTGTGCCCGCGATGTCATCACCCTTACGCCGGAGGACGATCTCTTCACTGCCATGACGTTGTTCACGGTCAAGGGCATCGAGGCGATTCCGGTGGTGGAGAATCAGCAGGCCCGCTGGGTGGTGGGGATGCTGAAACGTCGTGACGTCATCGCCGCCTATAACCGTGAGGTGCTCAAGCGCGGCATCAGCGGGAAGACCGCTGCCATCCCCCTGACCTGATTGGGAATGTAATGACCATGGTGCCTCTTTCGTGCTTGATGAAAAAACAGGGGCGCCGGCAGGAAATGCTTGCGTCGTTTTTGGGAAGCGGATAGGTAATGTGAGCTGAAGGGAAGGGGAGCGACAGGTGGATGGAAAGGTCGGGAGGTGCCAGGTTGTTGGTCGTCCTGCCGGTCCGTCGCCATTCGTGCGGTTGGCTGGAAGGAGCGTGGCGACACGTCAGCCCCCGTATTCACCACTGAAGAATGACTGGAGGAGAGAGAAATGAGGAAAATGAAAAAAACACATTGTCTTGTCGCAGCGGCCGGTCTGTGGCTGTCCTGTTCCGCCGTCCCCGTCCTGGGCGCCGGCAGTGGCGGATCGTCCGGCGGCATGGCGATTTATGATGGGGCGCCCACCGAGGCGGACTGCCGCATGTGCCATGAGAATCTCGCCGGCTTTCCCATGCTGCTTGCGACCAATCCGGATCGCCATCATGCCCTGTCCACCGATTGTCTGAGCTGCCACCCCCTGGTCTGGAACGAGGTGCTCGCTGCTGATGTGGTCAGCTTCACCGGCAACTGTCTCGACTGTCATGAGGCGGCGACGGTGGAGGGTTCCCCTGCCACCGCCAATGTTCATCACCAGACCGCGACCTTTCTGGCGCGTGACTGCGCGGTCTGCCATATCAAATAAGCTGTCACTGGAAAGAACGGATGGAGAAGGGGCGATCGGCATAAAGCCGCGCCCCTTTTTTTATGTGCGATCCTGATTTTTTTCGCCAGAAAGCCAGCCGTACTGACGCCAGTAAAGATCACGGAGACGTCCCATTGCCCGGCGCCGTTTTTCCGGCAACTGTGCGAGCAGGTGGTAGAGGGTTGGCACCACCACCAGGGTAAGGAAGGTGGCGATCATGAGACCGAAAATGACCACCACCGCCATGGAGCGCCACCACTGGCTCGACTCGCTGACCCAGGCGATACTCATGTCGTGGAAGTCGATGGAGACGCCGGTGACCATCGGGATCAGACCGAGGATGGTGGTGATGGCGGTGAGCAGCACCGGCCGCAGTCGAGTGGCGCCGGCGGCGATCACCGCCGCGGTCAGCTCCATGCCGCGTTCCCGCAGCTTGTTGGTGTAGTCGAGCAGGACAATGGCGTTGTTCACCACCACCCCGGCGAGCGAGATGACCCCCACCCCGGTCATGATGATGCCAAAGGGCTGGCGAAAGAGCATCAGGCCGAGAAAGGCGCCGCCCAGGGAAAGGATGACCGATGTCATGATGATGAAGGGCTGGCCGATGGAGTTGAACTGGGCCACCAGGATGAGAAAGATGACGAGCAGGGCGACGACAAAGGCCTTGGAGAGAAAGTCCTCCGATTCCTGCTGGAATTCGAATTCGCCGGTGAAGGTTATCCGGTAGCCCGGCGGCAGGGGAAGACGGCTGAGCAGTTCCTCGGCCTGGGCCCGAGCCACCGGGCCGGGCACCTTTGTTTCATCAACATTGGCCTTGACCGTCACCACCCGTTCATTGTTGATGCGGGTGATGTCGCCGATGGAGCCGCCATATTCGACTTTCGCCATGGTGGAAAGCGGCACCATCGTGCCAGTCGGGGTGGGGATCATCAGCTCACGCAGCACGTCCACCACCCGGCGGTCATCCTCGCGGAGCTGGACGGTGATGTCGTAGTCCTCGTCCTTTTCGCGGAAGGAGGAGACATCGAGGCCGTTGTAAGCGGTTTTCAGGGCAAAGCCAATGATGTCGGTGGAAAGTCCGAACAGGGCGGCCTTCTGCCGATCCACCGTGACATGCACCGACGGAGTGCCCTCGACAAAGTCATCGCGGATGTCCTCCACATGGGGCACCTGGGCGATAATTTTTTTTGCCTCGGCGGCCAGTCGGCCCAGCACGGCGAAATCGTCGCCGGCAATCTCGATGGTGATCGGCGCGCCGGTGGGCGGCCCCTCCTCGACCGAGGCGATGGTCAGCTTGGCGCCGGGGATGGCCATGATTCG